>DASTJX010000191.1:0-8508 GCA_035716265.1 Nitrospira sp. | reverse complement strand
ATCGTCCAGATTGTGATCGGCCTCATCCAGAACGCGTTCTTCAAAGCGATCCTGCCGGGCTTTGAGCAGGAATTCCGGTCGAAATGAACACGATGCGGGTCAGTGAAGACGGGAGAAACGAATCGGCAGTCGCATGCACGTGCAAGACTGCCGTATGCAGGCGGGCAGTTACGGTTCGACCGTCACATCCACAAATGCCGGGACGCTATCAGCTCCCTTCCTATCCGTGACTCTCAATTTAAACCGGTAGGTTCTTGCTTCGGACACTTGCGGAGCTTGAAATGTCGCTTCGGGCCCATTGACGTCCAGCAGTGCGACTTTACTTCCGCGTACCTGACTCCAGGTATAATACAGTGCTTCGCCTTCGGCATCATGGCTCCTGAGGCCGCTCAACTTGACCTTGGTTCCCGCTTTGACGGTCTTTGGGTCACCGGCGTCGGCTACCGGTGGTTCATTCGGCTCCTCATTGACGTTGACGTCCACATCGAGTTGGGCCTGCTTGTCTCGATTCTTGACGGTGAGGAGGGTTTTCCCATTGCCCACAATCTGCAACAGTCCGCTTGGCAGCACTTTGATGACCTTCGGGTTCGAAGAATCGTAACTCGTCCCCGACGAGGGCGCGCTGATGCGCCGGGTGACTCCGTCGGCAAAGTCGCCGACCACGGGAAGCTCGAAGATTTTGCCCATCGAATCCACGTGGCCAAAAGCCGACGACTGCCCGGAACGTCCGAGTTGCAGCGGTTTATCGGTTTCGAAGTCGATCGTCGTTAGCGCGGCCTTCGGCTCGACCTGGACCAGAATTTCGTCGAACACGGAGCGCGAACCCAGCCGTCCCCTTGAGATTTCCGCCACGGCAAGGAGTCGCATCGGGCCGATCCCTTCTTTCGGGACGACCAATTTGCCCCCGAACGCCGGATCGTGATCCGACAGACCGACCAGCGCAACCGGAGCGATGATCGATCCCATCGCGGTCGCGTCATCCTGTTCGACGAGTGTGTCGTCCTGCTCTCCATACCAGTAATAGCGGACTTTGATGATGCCCGTGTCGTTTCCAAGATCGACGTGAGCCATGACGGTTTGTCCCGATCCCAATTTGGTTCCTGCCGCCGGTTCAGTTATTTTGAACGCATGGGCGTGCCCCGCAAGCATACCGGCCACCAGCACGAACACGAAACCATGGAGCAGGATGATCCGAGCAGCAATCGTTCGTCGTGATTCGTCATGTGGCTTCATGGTCACCTCGTCAGGTGGAAGGGGACATCCGTTAGGACGACGCGATCCTTGAACAGCAGGGCGCCTTTGAGCAGGAGGGCCCGTTGATTGTGCAAAATGTTTTGCCACCAGCGGGCAGGCAGAATCTCGGGCAGCACCACCGTGATCCAACAGTCGGGATCTTTTTCAAGATTTTCTTCGACATAGTCGAGCAGTGCTCCCAGGATCGAGCGGTAGGGGGACGGCAGCACAATCAACGGCACGCCACAGCCCCACTGAGCCCATTTGATTTCAACGACCGCCGTTTCCTCCTTGTCGACGTCGATCAGCACGGCCCGCACCTCGCCTCCTCGACTGCGGGCGTAATCGACGGCCCGAACCACCGCCTTGTTCACCGCACCGATGGGAATGAGGACAAGATTACGACGAGGGCGAGGCGGACGTGAGTCACGGGTCAGCAGGACCTGTTCCGCGACCGCTCTGTAATGGCGGCGAATACCTCTGAATATCATGATGAGCGCTGCGACGAGGAGGAAGACGATCCATGCGCCCTGCATGAATTTCGTGACGGCGATGATGACCGTGGCGATTCCCGTTGTCACGGCGCCTACGCCGTTTACGATGAGTTTCTTCCGCCAATGGAATCCCTTCTTCACCAGCCAACGGCGCACCATTCCAGCCTGTGACAGCGTGAAGGAGACGAACACCCCGATGGCGTACAAGGGAATCAGCGCGTGGGTGTCCCCCTGAAAGACGACCAGGAGCAGACAGGCGAAGAACCCGAGGATGATGATGCCGTTCGAGAATACCAGGCGATCTCCGAAGGTCGCCATCTGATGAGGCATGAACCCGTCCCGAGCCAAAATCGAGGCCAAATGGGGGAAGCCGGCAAAAGCACTGTTGGCTGCGAGCACCAGCAGCATCATGGTGCCCACTTGGATCGTATAGTAGGTGATACCTGTGCCGAAGGTGAGACGGGCCAGTTGCGACACCACCGTCTCGTCTTCCTTGGCCATGATGCCGTAATGGTAGGCCATCCAGCTGATGCCTATGAACAGCGACCCGAGGATGACCGACATCCAGACCATGGTCCTCGCGGCATTTTCCGATTCCGGAGGGCGAAAAGCTTTGACGCCGTTGGAGATCACTTCCATCCCGGTGACGGCTGCGCAGCCGGCAGCAAACGAGCGGAGAATCAGGAAGAGAGAGAGATTTTCAAGGTGGCTTCCCGTCGCACTCGTAAGCGGGAGCACTGCGACGCCATTGGTGAAGGACCGAAAGGTTCCGATCACCACCATGAGTCCCAATGCACCGATCGCAAAATACGTCGGGATCGCAAAGAATTTTCCCGATTCCCGGGTGCCACGGAGATTCATGACGACGATGAACACGATCGAGATGAGCCCCAGGGCCTCCCGATGCGCAAACAACTCCGGAACGGCGGAAGTAATCGCCGCGACTCCGGCCGCCACGCTGACAGCCACCGTGAGCACATAATCGATCATGAGGGCCGCCGCAGCGATCAACGCCGGCATCTCGCCAAGGTTCGACCGGGCCACGATATAGGCCCCCCCGCCTTCCGGATACTCGTAAATGATTTGGCGATAGGAAATGGTCAGGACAATGACGAGAAACAAAATGGCGAGGCTGACGGGGATGGACCATGCCAACGCCGCCGCGCCGGCAAGGATTAAAACAAGCAGAATTTCTTCCGTGGCATAGGCGACGGAGGAAATGGAATTCGATGAAAATATGGCGAGAGCGAGACGTTTGGAAAGCCGTTCGTGTGCTGCTTGGGCCGTCTTAATGGGATTGCCGACGAGCCAGCGCTTGAGGAGCATGGGAGAGATTATCGCACAAAGACGCATTTGAACGAGAGAAGAAGAAGGCCTTTCACCATAGGGCGAAAGGCTCAGATCAGCGTGTGCGGCTTCAGTTCATTTTGCCGGCGGACGAGGTGTCCGGCAAAGGAGAGATCCCTAGTGCGATCAAAGGGATTGACAGCCCCGATGGATCTTGAGTATCTTTCCAATTCCTCGCGGCCCCAGCAGCGTTTTGCGCGGGAGGAGTGAGTCCATTTTCTGTTTTAATCATCGGTTCTTATACTGAGGTCCTTTCCGGCACATTTACACGTCTCTCTGATGAGTCCACTCATACATTTCTAAGGAGGCCAGTCCATGTTTTTCCATTTCACAGGGGTCTTTCGACCCACCTGCACGTTCGGCGCGATGGTAGTCGCGGCCCTACTGTGGGCCCCGCTCGCTTCCGCCGAGAACGCCTCGTCCCACGAGACGATGAATCACCAGCTTCCCGCTTGGGCTGAGCAGCTCAAGGGACAGACGATTGTTGAGGACACGATGTCCGGCAAGGGCGAGCGTGCCGCCATGGTCGAGCAGCAGCATCAGCGCATCATGGAGCACATGGTCCAGGATCCGCAGATGCAGAGCGTCAACACGGGCATGTACAACACCTCCGCCATGATGCATCAATACGGCGCCGGTGGCCAGGACATGCTGCTCGTGTCCGATCCGCGTGTCGAGCCGGTCGCCATGACGAGCGGTGGCAAATGCCCGGCGACTGCCCCCGTGAAGCAGTACAACGTCTCAGCGATCAACGTTGAGATCACGCTCAACCAGTGGCTCGATTTTTATCCCGGCTACATGTACGTGCTTGATGAGAATCTCGACAAGGTGCGCGCGGAAGAAAACGTCAACAAGGAAGCGCGCGACAAAGAAGGTCACGATCCTGGTGCCGTGATTCCCGGTGTGCAGGCGCAGTGGATTCAGCCGCTTGTGATCCGTGGTAACCAGGGGGACTGCGTCAAGATTAAGCTCAGCAACAAGTTGGAAGGCGGCGAAGAGGTCAGTCTTCATATTCATGGCTCCTCCACGATCGTCAGTGCGACGGGCGCGGCTGCCACCACGACGAATCCCGATACGATTGTCGCGCAAGACAAGACCGGCGAATACGAATGGTACATCCATCCGAGCACGCAAGAGGGTGTCCGGCAATTCCATACCTACAGCAACGACCGTGAGTTGACCGTGATGGGTCTTTTTGGCGCATTCGTCGTCGAGCCGCGCGGATCCAGCTACCTCGAGCCACTGGGCGCGGGCGACCCGACCCCGGCAACGAGCGGCTGGCAGACGATCATCAAGAATGGCACCGGGCCGGACTTCCGTGAGTTTGTGCTGATCTATCACGAGGTCGGCGATGAAGCGTTCCGTCCGCTGAACAAGAAGGGCGACTTCCTGCCTCAGCGCGATCCGCTGACGGATGTCTATCGTCCCGGTGACCGCTCGATCAACTATCGCAGCGAGCCATTCGGCATTAACAACATGCATGTGCAGCACGAGTACTTCGGCTTTGAAGACGAGTCGATGGGCTACAGTTCCTATACGTTTGGTGATGCGTCCCCGACGATTCCGCGTTCGTATATGGGCGATCCCGCGAAGTTCCGGCTGGTTCACGGAGGATCTGAAGTATTTCACAGCCATCATCCCCACGGCGGCACCATCCGCTGGCCGAGAAGCCCGCGGGCGATCGATGACATGAATCTGTGGGCCACGAGCACGAACGGTCCAGTGAAGTATCCGGTCATTCGGGCGAAAACCGATCGTGTCGACGTGGAAGTCATCGGACCCTCGGAAGCGCTCGACCTCGAGACTGAGTGCGGATCCGGTCTGTGCCAACAACTGGCTGGAGACTTCCTCTTCCATTGCCACGTCGCCCACCATTATGTGGCCGGCATGTGGGGCTACTGGCGCGTTTACAACACCCTTCAGCAAGGGGATCTGCGCAACGACGTGATGCCCGATCTGCGGGAGCTGCCGGACCGCAAGGGCCGGATCAAGACTCCTATTTCATCCGACAAGCTGATCGGCCAAACCGTCGATTGGTTCGGGACGCAGTTCAAAATTATCGAGAAGGGTAAGAGCAACTGGCAGGGCAACCCGGCCACGATCACGATCAAGGACTGGGTCGATATGCAGCTGCCGACTCCGGGCAAACCTGGCCACAAGGACGACGAAAAAGGCCAGATCGTCTCATATGACGCCACGGTTCTCGATTGGACCTGGAACGGCAATGTGGCGATGAGCGAAAAGGAAAGCACAATCGATAATCCAAAGTACAAATCCACCCATCCGGGCAAGCGGCATCCGATCATGTTCGAACCGCTGACCGGCAAAGTCGCATGGCCGCATTTGACGCCTCACTTCGGGAAACGGGTCATGTTTTCTCCGAATCACGTGGGAGCTCCATGGTTGGAAATGATCAGACGTGACGCCAACGGCGAAGAAAGCGTCGATCAGGCGGCGCCGGGGGAGCAAGGCAACTGGAGTCTCTGCCCGGTCAATGCCGGACGGAAGAACTACAATGTGCACTTCATCAAGCTGCCGATCAAGATCGCTAAGGCACAAGGCAAAGAGCCGCCGGTCATCGATCCGAACGGCTTGATCTACGTGTTGCATGAGGAAGAAGCCGCGATCCGGGCCAATGACGATCTCAAGTATCCGTTGGTCGTCCGCGGCAACATCTACGATTGCGTAGATTGGACGCTGACCAGCGAGTGGGACGACGACGACTACACAAACTTCCAGTCGTCGAAGATCAATACCCACTGGCATTTCCTGCAGTTCGACAACCAGGCATCGGACGGAGTGATCACCGGGTTCTCGTATGAGCAGTCGGTCCGGCCGTTCACGATGCTGGAGAAGAAAAACAAAAAGGGCCTTCCGGCGCCCATGAACACGGTATTGACGTCGGCCGCGAAAAAAGGCTCCAACAGTCTCTCAGTCAAGAATGCGAAGCAATACCATGTCGGCACGTTGATTCTCGTCGGCGCCGACAACGTCAAGGGCAACGAAATCTCTCGCATCAAGGCGATCAACGGGAACACGATCACGCTGGCCAAGGGATTGAAGAATGACCACCCTGCGAACGACATCGTGACGGTGGAATTCGTGCGGCAGCGGTTCTGGGTCGATGCGGACGTCGGCACGGTCTTCTGGCACGATCATGCGTTCGGGGCGACGACATGGCCGCATGGCGGGTTTGGTACGTTCATCGCCGAGCCGGTCGGGTCGACCTATCATGATCCAAAAACCGGCAAGCTCGTCCGGAGTGGGCCTATCGCGGACATCCATACCAACGAGCCTGTAGGCCATGGCGTGAACAACAGCTTCCGCGAATTGATGGTGCAGGTGCACGATACCGTCCCTCACACCGTCAACATCGTGACGGCGGGCAATCCGCCTGGGCAGCCGATTGAAGTGGCGCTCGAAGCCGGCAAGACCGTCTCTTTCATGATGCCGGAGAAAATCTACATGACGCCGATGCCGTTCCTGAACGGCGGGACGCATACCACAGGCAGCGGCCTCAACTTCCGGGCCGGTCCGATCGCGCAGCGGTTGGCGACCAATCCGGATGTCTCGCAAGTGTTCAACAGCCAGATCCATGGAGACCCGTATACGCCGCTTCTGCGTGCGTACACCGGGGACACGATGGTCTTCCGGCTCCTGCATACGCTCATGAACGAGACGATGACCTGGACATTGGCCGGGCATACGTTCTGGACCGAGCGTTATGCCCCCGATGCCAACCGGAAGAATTCGATCCACATCGGTATTGCCGAGCGGTACGACCTGGTGGTGCCGGAGGCAGGTGGTCCGCGGCATCTCGCCGGGGATTACATTCACTTCAACGGGCGGTCTTCGAAATTTTCGGAGGGTGCCTGGGGCCTTCTCCGGGTCTACGATAAAGAACAACCCGATCTGAAAAAGCTGCCGGCCGGATTCTCGGCCAAGGGCGAGATTCCGAAGGCGTTGCCGGTCTGTCCGGCTGATGCGCCGGTAAAGAGCTTCAATGTCGTGGCAATGGATTACCCTGCCATGACGTTTAATCCGAAGGCGCCGGAGGCCATTGAAGTGGACTTCGAGCGGAAAATCCAGATCAGCAATCCTGACGCCAAGATCTACGCCTTGGAAGAAGATGCTGCGAAGGTCTCGGGCGGATCTCATCCGATGCCCCTTACGCTCCGGGTGAACGTCGGCGATTGCGTAAAGGTGAAACTGAAAAATAAGATGAAGGAAAGCAAGGCGTCCTTCTCGGCCATCGGGTTAGTGTTCGATCCGAAGGAATCGATGGGCGCCAACGTCGGCAACAACCAGGGCGATCAGACGATCGCGCCAGGCGGGGAACGGACCTACACATACTATGCTGATCCGTTCAATGGCGAGACCACCTCGCTGGTCTGGGATTGGGGCAACGTCATGACGAACCCGCGCAACGGCTTGTTCGGAGCGGTTGTGGTCGGTCCAAAGGGGTCGAAATACCGCGATCCGAAGACGGGTGCCGATCTCTCAAACAAGAATGCCTGGGCGGCGGATGTGATCATCGATCGCACCATTCCGGGCAATGAGTCGAAGGCGAACTATCGAGACGTGGCCTTGTTCTTCCAGGACGAGGACAACATCATCGGGACCAGTTTCATGCCCTATGTGCAGAACGTCGCGGGATTGACCGGCGTCAACTACCGGTCCGAGCCGTACAAGTATCGCGAAGAGCAGGGCTGCTCACTGGGCAAAGTGTTTCAGCCGTGCAAAGCCGACAAGCCGGAAGACCCTGCGACGCCGATCATCGAATCACATGCGGGCGATCCCGTGCGTATTCACGTGATCGGGGCCAATAATGAGCAGAACGGCATGTTCAGTGTTGAAAAACATGAATGGCCGATCGAGCCATACATGCGCGGCGCCGACCAGATCAGCGTGGTCGAATACTCTGGCTCGGAAGTGCTGGACGCCTTCGTGCCGTCGGCGGGCGGGCCCTATCGGTTGCCTGGTGACTATGTGTACAGCAATCAGCGGTTGCCGTACTCGCAGTCCGGACAATGGGGCTACCTCCGCGTGTTGCCGTCCGGCGACCAGCGGTTGCTACCTCTGACGGGGGCCGGTGCAGGGATGAAGAGCGCGTCCTTGGAAGAGGCGGCGCACGTGATGCCGGTCACGGCAAAATAGCGTCGAACCGCTCCCGGTAAGGGAGGGCGAAGAAGCGGAAGGGGGAGGCCGAAAGGTTTCCCCCTTTTTCTTTGCAGGGTTCATTTGGTACGATGAAGATCACTTACATGGTAGCGCATCTTGCGATTGAGCGTGGAGGAACGATGAAGCGACTGTTGCTGGTGTGTAGCGGATGGCTGATGATCGCGACTGCAACCGGGTGGGCTTATGACGAAATCGAAGTCACCGACGGGGGAACGGTCAGCGGAAAGGTCACGATTACCGCCGGCAAGCCGAT
>DASTJX010000190.1:0-11449 GCA_035716265.1 Nitrospira sp. | reverse complement strand
CGGCCCAAGATAAGGAATGAAATGCAACACCCCGGCTGCGACGGCCCATGCACCAGCGTTGTCCAGCCCGACTAAGCGGAATGCGAGCCAGGTCAGAACTCCAAGCAGGACGTTGGCCATCAGGAGTGTGAGCATGTAATTCTGGATGGATCGATCGATGTCGTCGAGGATCGCGGCGGTGATCTTTCGCTTTGATAACGAAGGGCCGCTGATGCGCATAAGTTTCCGCTTGAATGTGTCACCGGATAACAAGAGAAAGACCACCAGGATCAACATCATCGCTGTTTCGCCGATGATGCCAAATATCCCGAGGGATCCCGTCCATAACCAGTTAAGGAGTTTGAATTTCGGCTCTTCGATGACCACACGGGTCGGAGGTTTTTGCGCAGCGGTGGCTCCACTGGCCGCCTGGTTGGTCGCCTGCTCGATCTCTCGAGCCGCCGCCTGGACCTTTAGCACAGTATTGGGCTGAGCGGCCATATCCTTGAGCGTCACCGCTAATTTCGTGGCCGCATCCGGCACCTGATCCAAGATTCTCTCGACTTGGCCGCCGAGCGACAAGGTCCCCAGTGCTACACCGAGCAGCAGCGTCATCATCACCATACTGGTTCCAACGAGACGGGGTATTTTGATCCGTTCCATCCACGTCACTAGAGGATTCAATGTATAGGCGAGGATGATGCCGAGGAAGAGCGGAATAAAAAACCGTTGGGCCCAATAGAGCGCAAAAATGGTCGCGACGACCGCGACAATCACCTCTGCCAGGCTTCGTGAATCAGCCGGCAGATTGACCGTTGTAAGAGGGAGGTCTTGCGCCTTCGGTGGCCCGGCCTGTAGGTACGCGCCGGGAGAGCACGTTGTTGTACGTTCGTCAGTCGCCATGCCGCATCACTGTCCGGGGAAGCCAAGGCCGCTTTACATCCATGACACCACGCACCAGGGGAAATCCCTACTAGGAGAAGTCCTTGTCGACGGTGGAATGGTTCAGGTCAGATGAAGGGAACACCGCGATATGTGGGGAAACTTAGCTCTGCACGTTGAGCGAGTCCGCAGCAGGGGCCCGCTGGTAGTCCACTTCGATGGTGAAACCGAGATCCCGAATCATGCCCCACACCTCTGGCGCTGGCGCGCCTGGAGTGGTCAAGTACCCGTTTACAAAGACAGAATCCGCGGGATAGAGGGCCAAGGGTTGCAGGCTGCGCAAGTTATGTTCTCGACCGCCGGCAATGCGAATTTCTGTGCGGGGATGAAAGAAGCGGAAGAGACACAGTATTTTGAGACAGCGTGCCGGAGTGAGATGGTCGCAATGCTCCAGCGGAGTCCCTTCCACGGGATGCAGGGCATTCAACGGAATGGAATCCGGTTTCACATCGCGCAGCGCCAGAGCGAGATCGATGAGATCGTCATCCTGCTCTCCCATCCCCACAATTCCGCCCGAACATATTTCGAGGCCGGCTGCCCGTGCGTTTCGTATCGTGGCGAGACGGTCCTGGAAGGTGTGCGTGGTGCAGATGGAGCTGTGAAAGGACTCACTCGTGTTTAAGTTGTGGTTGACCCGATCTACTCCCGCGGCCTTCAACCGTCTGGCTTGGCCTTCGTTCATCAAGCCGAGCGAGCAGCAGATTTGGATGGGCAGTTCCTGTTTGATTTCTCGGACGGCGCCGGCGATCTCATCGATCTCGCGATCCAACGGGCTGCGCCCGCTGATGACAATACAATAACGCTGCGCCTTCGACGCGGCGGCCTGCCGCGCACCTGCAACCATCTGCGCACGCGGCAATAAATTGTATCGTTCGATCGCCGCCGTTGACACTGCCGATTGCGAGCAGTAGTGGCAATCCTCCTGGCACGCGCCACTCTTCGCATTTTGCAGCATTTGCAGGCGCACCGTCTTACCGAAATAGCGGGAGCGCACGAGGTAAGCGGCTTGCAGCACCTCGAGCAGGTCGTCGTCAGGAGCATTGAGCAGGGCACGGCACTCCTGACGCGAAAGGACCTCGTCGTTGAGCGCCTTTTGAGCGAACACTGCATAGTCCGTCATCTCAGTCCCTTTCACGGCGATCATCATCGACGTGGAGCGCGAAGACGCTTTCAACGATCTCGTCCTGCGTTGCCGCGCGAAAAAGCTACACTGTTTCGAATGGAGAAGCAATGCCTTGGTAGGGGACGGTGCGTCCCGCCGCAGGTGCGCCATCGCGGCCGGCTCCCGCGCCTCCTTCCCACGGAAGCGCGAGGAAGGTGTTCCAGTTGCCGCACCGACGGCACCGTCCCGACCACTCAGTGGTGTCCTGCTGGCATGCCGTGCAGACGTAGGGCACGACAACGCGTTTTTTAAACTGCAGCGCCTTCTTCAATTCCATGACCGCCTGTTCCATGTGCTGCTTGCGAAGAAACAGATTGGCCATAACCTTGTGGTAATCCGCCAGTTGATCCTGGGGGCCTTCGACGGTCGATAGGATATCGAAGGCTTCGTCGACCATTTCCAGCCGGTAGTAGAGCTTTCCGAGATAGAACTGGAGCGCGGCGTTATGAGGGTCCTGCTGCAGCGCCTCCTGATATATGCGGATGATCTCGCTGGGTTCGCCCTGTTCCAGAAATAACTCTTCCAGGCGGTGCAAAATGATGACGTTGTGGGTCTTGGCGTAGACCTTTTTCAGGATTTCGACCGCCTCTTTCGTCTTGCCTTCACGGATCAGCACCTCGCCCAAGCCGATGTAAGCTGGAAGGAAAGTGCGATCCTTCTTGATGGCGCCGCGGAAGTATCGCCTGGCCTTATCCGCATGGCCGCGTTCCAGCAACTGGCGGCCCACTTCATACATGCAACCGGTCAGCAGCTGGCCTTCCGCTCGCCGTTCCGCTTCAGGGAGGTTAGCCTTGGCCATGCGGTGTTGTATTTCGAGCGCGTCACTCCATTTCTCCAAACGAATCAGGAGATCCCGCTTCCGCGTGAGTCCCGTCAGGTTATCCGGTTCGATTCTGAGGATCTTTTGCAGCGCCTGGAGCGCCTCCTCATATCGCTTTGCCCCTTCGAGGTCTTTCGACAACTCGAGAAGAATCTCGATATTCCGGTCGTCGATGCGGTGTGCATTCTGATGCAGGCGAATGGCCTCGGCATAATTGGTTTCAGAGCGGTAGATGTTTCCCAGCCATAGCAATGAGTCAATCCGATTCGGATCGATCGAAAGCGCTTTTTCAAAGAGCCCCACGGCGTCGCTGGTGCGTTTGGACATGAAGGCATGAGTCCCTTCACGATGCAGGGCGTCGACCTTCTCTTTTCGCCGCTGGAGCCGAGTACTTCGCCAGTTGCCGATCACGTGCACAGTCTGTCGCATGCCGACGGCGAGGGCCACCAGTACCGCGCCGACCGCCATCGAAAAGACCACCAGTGTCACGGCGCTCAAGTCAAATTGAGTCGATGGTCCGGTGTGAACGGTGATCGTGCCTGGATTGAGCTCGCGGAAGTAGCTGTAAACGAAGATGCCAGTACTGATCAGAAAAATCGTGGTAAGCAGCCTGAGCATTGCACTAGGCTCGCTTTGCGGCACGCGCTCTGGTGCGCGTCACCGGTTTCGAGGTGAGCAGCGGCGGCGACTCGTAGCCGGGAATAGCCACACGTTTGGCATCCGCCCACAAGCGTTCCAATCCGTAGTGTTGGCGGGCGTCATGCCTGAAGATATGAACGATCACGTCGCCGAAATCCATCAGCACCCACTGAGACGAAGCTTTCCCTTCGATGCTCAGCGCACCACCTCCGGCTTGAGACAGAATGCCGTCAACATGATCGGCAATCGATCGAGTTTGCCGGTCGGACTCTGCGGAACCTAACACCAGGTAATCGGCGACGGAGGTCAGTTTAGCAACGTGGAGGATGAGGACATCCGTGGCCTTTTTGTCCAGCATGGCCCTCGCAATGGCTAGGGCAGTGGCCTTCGATGTTCGTGCGATCGGCGTCCTCTTATGAGTAGATATGATGTTGAAGTATATAGGATTCCACGGCAGGCGGCAACAGGTTTGCCACGGGAAGCCCCTGCTTGACTCTGGTACGGATATCGGAAGCTGATACCTCGCACGGCGGCAATCGAAGGCAGATAAGCACTTGTTCGCCGATGGGGACGTCCAGCCTTGAACTGCTTCCCTCATCCAGGTCTACCAGTGATTGCGTGGGGATACGGGGAATGAGGGGCAAGGTGCCGAGCGCCTGAAAGGAGGCACCGGGCCTCGAAATGACGACGAACGAACAGAGCGTGAGGGCGATTGCCGGGTCACGCCAGGTCGGCAACTCGAGGAAGGCGTCCAATCCGATCAAGAAATACAGGGGGACGCGCCCCCCATGCTGCTGCAGGAGAAGCCGGATGGTATCGACGGAATAGGATTTTCCAGGTCGGCGCACCTCGATGTCGGAGACAGTGAAGGAAGGATCCGAAGCGATAGCCAGTCGGACCATCTCGTAACGGTCTCTGGCCGGGGCGAGGTCTTCCTGATGTTTGTGCGGAGGGTCGCCGGTTGGAATGAAAACGATCCGTTCGAGATGAAGGACATCCCGTGTCTGACGTGCAATATCGAGATGGCCGTTATGAATGGGATTGAAAGTCCCTCCCAGGAGCCCGACGCCCATCGGTTCCGAAGTCTGTACATCGGGTGCTGAGTTTTCGCCGGTGGGTTGCATCACCCAACACTCACGGCTCAGAAAATGACGAGGTTGTCGCGATGGATGACTTCCTCGTAATCCTGAGGGCCAAGTCGTTGCTGAATCTCGGCCGTTTTCAGGCCTTTGATTTTGGAAAGGGTGTCGGAAGAACAATTCACGAGACCTTTCGCGAATTCTTTGCCGTCCGGGTCCAGACAGCTGACCGGATCGCCGGCGTCGAACGAACCGGTGACCTGGACGATACCAGAGGCCAGCAGACTCTTCCCCCGCTTCGTCAGGGCTTCGACCGCTCCCTGATCGATGCTGACCGTCCCTCGTGCCCGCAACGTGAAACCGATCCAGTGCTTACGGCTGGTCAGTCGGCGTTCCTTCGCGAGAAACAAGGTGCCGCCTGGAATGCCCGACAGGATTTGGGGAAGCAGGCCGGGTGTCTGCCCGTTCACAATCAGGGTTGCCACTCCGTACTCGCCCACTTTCTTAGCGGCACGGACCTTGGTTGCCATGCCACCGGTGGCACCAAACGTCACTGATACGCCGGCCCGTCGTTCGATGTCTTCATTGATGTCCGTGACGAGTGGGATCAACTGGGCGGAGGGACTCTTGCGCGGATCCTCCGTAAATAACCCGTCGATGTCCGACAGGATGACGAGCAGATCAGCATCCACGAGATGGGCCACTTCGGCGGCCAGTGTATCGTTGTCACCGACACGAATTTCGTCTACGGCAACGGTGTCGTTTTCATTGATAATCGGAATCACTTCGAACTCGATGAGAGCGGTCAGCGTATGCCGGGCATTCAAAAACCGGCGCCGGTCCGCGAGGTCGTGATGCGTAAGAAGTATTTGCGCTACTTTTAGCCCAAGGCGCTCAAAGGATTTCTCATAGGCCCACATCAACCGACTTTGTCCCACTGCGGCAGCCGCCTGCTTGACACGAAGGCTCTTGGGATATTCTTTGAGCGCGAGCTTTTTAATGCCGGAGACGATGGCGCCGGAGGACACGATCAGCACTTCACGGCCTCCCGACCGGAGCAGGGCGATGTCCTCTGCCAGTCGATCGATGCGCTCAGGTTGGAGACCGGCTTCGCGAGAGCTCACCAAACTGCTCCCGATTTTGACGACGATTCGTCTGGCTTGTTTTAGGACTTCGTCTCGCATGCCATCCCGCGCAGTTGTTCGAGGCGTTGACCGACGAAACCGATCAACTCCGTCAGTCCGGCTCTGGTTGCCGATGAAACAGGAAAACACGGAATGCCCCGTTGCTGACAGAATGTTTGAAGCGAGCTGAGTCTGGCCCCCTCGCCGGCGGCATCGACTTTCGTGGCGACCACAGCAAAGGGACGCGTGGCGACCGACGGATCGTATGCGGCAAGTTCATGGCGCATGATTTCAAAGCTCGCCACAGGTTCTTCCGCCGTCCATTCCGATACGTCTATCAGGTGAAGAAGCAGAGATGTGCGCTCGATGTGTCGTAAGAATTGAATGCCAAGGCCTTTTCCTTCATGCGCCCCTTCGATCAGTCCCGGGATATCGGCGACCACAAAACTTCGGTCTTCGGCATACCGTACGACACCCAGATTCGGAACAAGGGTCGTGAAGGGATAATCCGCAATTTTCGGGCGGGCGGCCGAGATCGCGGCAATCAATGTGGATTTTCCCGCATTGGGAAACCCGATGAGGCCGACGTCGGCCAGCAGCTTCAACTCCAGCCGCAGTTCGAGCTCCTCGCCGGCTGTGCCGCGTTCGAAGTGGGTGGGGACGCGGTTAGTTGACGTTGCAAAATGGCTGTTTCCTCGCCCACCTTTCCCGCCGTGCGCAATCGTAACCGAGTGCCCGTCCGCGACTAAGTCAGCTAAGACCTCACCGGTTCTTTGGTCGTACGTGACGGTTCCGACGGGGAGGAGGATCTGAACCGATTTGCCCCTTCGGCCGGTGCAATTTGATCCGCCGCCCGGGTTCCCGTCTTCCGCCTCGTAATGACGTTGATAGCGAAGGTCTAGGAGCGTCGTGAGGCGTTGCGAAGCGATCAAGATGACATCCCCACCATTCCCCCCATCACCGCCGTCCGGACCGCCGCGGGGAACGAACATTTCCCGTCGGAAACTACAGCTGCCGTCTCCGCCGCGGCCTGCCTTCACGGTAATGGTGACCTCGTCTACGAACATGAAGTCCTACCCCTGGACGGTCAAAAGAAATCGTAACGATACGGACTGCGCGGGAACCGGTGCATGCAAGCTCGCCGTCAGCCGGTACAGACTGCGTGATGACTCAGGAGAAGGATGCGGTGGTTAAGAGGTTGCGGGCACGGGGTAGACGCTGACCTTCTGGCGCGCGCGTCCGCCCTCGAATTTCACGATTCCCGACACGCGGGCGAAGAGGGTGTGGTCTTTGCCGAGGCCGACATTAAAACCAGGGAAGAACTTCGTCCCCCGTTGACGCACGATGATGGCGCCTGCTTTCACGGTCTCACCGCCGTAGGCTTTCACACCGAGGTACTGAGGGTTACTGTCCCGCCCGTTTCTTGACGAACCGCCGCCTTTATTCGTTGCCATGACAGATCCTTGGTTCCGGTGCGAAATCGCTCTTCACGAGCCGACAACTATGCCGTATGGATGCCTGTGATCCGTAGTTTGGTGAAACTTTGACGATGTCCCTTGGTGCGGCGATAATTCTTTCGGCGTTGTTTCTTAAAAACCATGATCGAACGAGTCCGGCCCTGGTCAACGATTTCAGCGGTGACCTTGGCGCCCTTGACCAGCGGTTGCCCGACGACCAGGCCATTGTCGCCATGGACCAGCCGCACATCGCTCAGTTCCACGGTGCCGCCAACGTCGCCGGACAGACGTTCCACCTGAACGAGGCTTCCATTTTCGACCCGATACTGCTTGCCGCCTGTTTCCACTATTGCATACATCAGTCCCAGCCTCCCCAACAGAACGTCGTTATGTATCACAGTGATTTCCAGAGTGTCAAGGAAGCGGACGCGCAGACAGCGGGTTCGCCTGTCCCCCCTGTTCGTAGGCTGTTCTTGGCAGCAGGTGCGGCGTAAATTGAAGCCATGAAGAGAGCCGGAGCAATGACGCCGCGCAAAGGGTTCGTCCTCCGTCCGTACCGGCGTATCCCCACCTGGTATGGTTCCTACTACCTGAGCGGAAGCGTGATCGGCAAAGGCGTGGTCATGAACGTGAGTTGCACCGGACTGCGTGTGCTCGGAGATCACTCTCTCAGGCCTGGGACGGACGTATCCATCCGCGTCACTGTGGACAATGGTTTTCCTCTGGAAATTTCTCGAGCCTCGGTTCGCTGGGTTAAGGAGTATGAATTCGGGCTGAAGATCGATCAGGTCACGTCTCAGACTGCGAATCGTCTTGTCAGACTCATCAACGATTCCATCGGCGGTCGTCCTTCCCCTGTGCGGGAAAACGCCTAGCGTACCGCGCGATCGGCTTCCTCGTTTGCTTGACGCTTCTTCAAAACCGCTGCTATAGTCCGCTCGAGTATGGACACGCAAGGTAAGATCTGGATGGACGGTTTGTTCGTCGATTGGGCGGACGCACACGTGCATGTCCTGACCCACTCTTTGCATTACGGGCTGGCCGCCTTCGAGGGCCTCCGTTGCTACAAGGGAAAGTCCGGTTCGGCTATTTTCAAGTTGCAGGCACATGTCGATCGATTGTTTGAGTCGGCCCATATCGCCATGATGACCATTCCCTACGACAAAAAACAGGTAGCCGAGGCTATTGTCGACACCGTCAGAGTCAATCGCCTGGAGGCCTGTTACATCCGTCCGCTCCTGTACATCGGGCAAGGCGCAATGGGTGTCTATCCGGGCGATAATCCGGTCAAACTGGCGATTGCGGCGTGGAAGTGGGGTTCTTATCTCGGCGATGACGCCTTGGCTAACGGCATGCGTGCGTGCGTATCCTCGTTTACGAGACACCACGTCAACGTGTCGATGACGAGAGGAAAGATTTCCGGCTACTACGTCAACTCGATCTTAGCCAAACGCCAAGCCAAGGCTGACGGCTATGATGAGGCCATTCTTCTCGATACGGAAGGGTACGTGTCTGAGGGAACAGGCGAGAATATCTTCATCGTGCGGCAGGGTCGCATCAAGACGACGCCGCTGACATCCATCCTCGAAGGCATTACACGAAACGCCGTTATCGAACTGGCGCGGGAGCAGGGCATCGTCGTGGCCGAAGAGCGGTTCACGCGCGATGAAATGTATATCGCCGACGAAGTGTTTGTGACGGGGACGGCTGCCGAACTCACTCCGGTTAGAGAAATAGACAATCGCCGAATCGGCACGGGAAAGCCGGGCATCGTGACGGCCACGTTGCAAAAACGGTTTTTCGCAATCGTGCGGGGGGAAGATCCGTCGCACGAATCCTGGCTTACCCGCGTCTAAGGACGCTCGACAAACGCTGTCATCCGCGTTCTCGCTCGCTCAAACCCTCAACGTGCATTACAGCATACGCCTCGGGCGTTCGCTCGCTACGGCGTTTCTTGAGCGTCCTGAATGTGTCGCAGATTGTTTCTGCGCGCTCTTCCTGAGTTCATAGATGCAAGCGTTGCCTCTGCAGGCGAGCCTTCGAGAGGTGCGTCATGGACATCGGCGCCTGAAAACGATTGTCGGGGTCGGGCGTGGGAAAAGAGGTTTTCTACGCATCTCAATTGAACGTTACGCGTACCCCTGGCCACCTCATGGCGGTGGCCACACCGATATCCCTACGCTCGAATAGTTGAGACGACGGATCAGTGGGCGGTAGGGGAATCGCTCGAGGAGTGTGCGTCCGTGTCCGGTTTTTGGGCGGGTGCAGTGGCGGGCACTTCTTGAGAAGCGTCTTTCTTCTTAAGATCGATGACGGTGGACGAGAACGTCTTTTCTTTCGCAAGAATCGCAAGTCCCATGGAGGTCAACATGAAGACCGCTGCGACCACGACCGTGAACTTACTGAGAAAATTCGCGGGGCCGCGGCTACCGAATACCGTCTGGCTCGATCCGCCGAAGGCTGCGCCGATTTCCGCTCCTTTTCCCGACTGGAGGAGAATCGCTCCGATCATAAGGAAGCATGCAATAATATGAATGATGATCACCAAAGTATGCATAGACCCCGTCACCCACTCCGTCGGTTCAAAGCAGCGAGCGCAATTGTAGCAAATGACTCTGTTTTGAGACAAGCCCCGCCGACGAGTGCGCCATCGATCTCCGACTCGCTCAGCAGAGATTCCGCATTTTGCGGTGTCACGCTTCCACCATACAAAATCCTCATGCGTGCCGCCGTCGCCTGGTTCCAGCCGGCTGCAATGTGAGCGCGAATAGTCCGGTGGACTGTCGCGGCCTGCTCGGTTGTGGCGGCATGTCCCGTGCCGATGGCCCACACGGGTTCATAAGCGATGGTGACACGTTCAAGTTCGTCGACTGTCAGATCTGCCAATCCTGTCGCCAGTTGCCCAGTCACGAGCGATTCCGTTTGGCCGGCTGTCCGTTGGTCGAGGGATTCACCCACACAGAGAATCGGACGAAGGCCGTTGAGCAATGCCGAGCGAACTTTCTTGTGAGCGTCCCCGTCCTGCTCGCCGAAGAGCGTTCGTCGCTCGGAGTGTCCGACGAGCACGTATGTGCACCCCAGGTCGCGCAACATCGCTCCGGAAATTTCGCCTGTAAAGGCGCCCTGCTGTTCCCAGTGCATGTTTTGGGCGCCAAGCGCTATGTTGGATGCTGGGCCCAGCGCGGTCCGTACGGACGCCAATGCGGTGAAGGGCGGGGCGATCACGATTTCAACCGTCGGATTATTGGGAATGGCACGGGACAATTCTGCAACGAAGCCGGCGGCCTCCGAGGCCGTCTTGTTCATTTTCCAGTTGCCGACGATGAGGGTAGTCCGCACGGTAGCCTGGGCCACTACTAGTCTTTGCGCTCAGGCAGGGCCACCAAGCCCGGCAATGGTTTGCCTTCCAGTAATTCCAGTGCCGCGCCGCCACCTGTTGAGATGAACGAGATATTTTCCGATTCCCCGGCCCGATGGATCGCCATTGCGGTTTCGCCGCCGCCGACAATCGTCAAGGCGTAGGCATCAGCGATGGCATGCGCGATGGACAACGTGCCGCGTGCATAGGCGTCAATTTCAAAAACGCCCATAGGGCCGTTCCAGAGAATGGTCTTGGCGTTCTGCACCGCCTCCGTAAAGAGCTTCACCGATGCGGGCCCGATGTCGAGCGCGTACCAGCCTTTCGGGATTTCCTGGACGGGAACGATCTTGGTTTCAGCGCCGGGCTCGCGACTTGCGGCCACCACGCAGTCAACAGGCAAATAGAATTTCACACCGCGCGAGAAGGCATGCTCTTCAATGCCTTTGGCAAAGTCGAGCATGTCATTTTCCACCAGTGAGTTTCCGATCTCGAGCCCTTTTGCCTTTAAAAAGGTGAATGCCATACCGCCGCCGATGATGACTTTGTCCACTCGCTTCCCGAGATTCTCAATGACGCCGATCTTGCCCGAAACTTTGGCTCCGCCAAGAATGGCGACGAACGGACGCACAGGATTTTCCACTGCGCCCTCGAGATATTCGATTTCCTTTTTCAAGAGGAAGCCGGCTCCGGCCATCGGCACATATTTCGTGATGCCCACCGTGGAGGCATGGGCTCGATGTGCCGCGCCAAACGCATCATTGATATACACGTCGCCAAGCGAGGCGAGAGCCTTGGAAAAGGCTTCATCGTTCTGCTCTTCTCCAGCATGGAAACGAAGATTCTCCAGCAGCATCACGTCGCCCGGTTTCATCTTCGCGACGAGATT
>DASTJX010000189.1:0-10995 GCA_035716265.1 Nitrospira sp. | reverse complement strand
ATCACAGGAATGGTGAAGGTGTTTTCGGAGCGCGTTGAAGATCTACGGCCGGTGGCGGAGTTGCTGAGTGATTGATCCACCGGTCACATTTCACGCGCAGGTAACCGCAAGGATTCGAGGCATTTTGCCCTATCTTTGCGGTCTTAGCGTCGTCGCAGCTTTTTTCGTCAGCGCCTGTGAAGCGGACGCGCGTCCGATCGCGGTACGGTTTCCAGAAGGGGTGACGCACGGATTCCTTCTCGTTCGGTCCACTGCCGGCGAAATCATTGGCGACGGCGAGTTGACACAGGTGGTGAAAGAAGATGGCGTGGCGGAAAGCCGTCTGGTGTTCCGCTTCAAAGACGGGTCGCTCCATGACGAAAGAGTCGCGTTTTCACAACAGCGGGTGTTCACGCTGATTCGCTATCAGCTGGTGCAACGAGGACCGTCCTTTCCCGAGCAGATCGATGTGACGGTCGATCGAGCGACATCCACATACGAAGTCCGATCCCGCATGCGGGAAAACGGCAACGAAAACATTCTGGCAGGAAACATTGATCTACCCAAGGATGCCTACAACGGCATGATTGTCACGACTCTCTTGAACCTACCGAAGGCCACAAGCGAATCCGTGCAGGTGCTTGCCTTTACGCCAAAACCTATGGCCATCCCGCTCGAATTGAGCTTCGCCGGTGAACAGGTCATACGGGTCGGAGAGCAGTCCCAGAAGGCATGGCGATACACGTTTAAACCGGATATCGGCCCGATCAAAAAATTTCTAGGGAAGTTGCTGGGCAAGCTACCGGCTGACTTCCACTACGATTGCCTCATTCTGGCAGACGACGTGCCGAGCTTCGTGCGGTTCGAAGGCCCTTTGCAACTGATGGGGCCGATTCTGAGCATTGAACTAACAAGTCCTCAAGCGGCGGTACAGCCAGGGGACCAGAAGCATGTGTCCAAGTAACTCGCGAGTCTTACATGAATCCCATTTTCAGCCTTTTGATCAAGCAGCTGCCGAGACTGCTTCCAGTCGTGAAATCCATGCTGGAACGACCACCGTCGAAGAGCACGGAAGAAGGCCGACTGGCCGCCATCGAGCAATCCATAGAATGGCTTGCCGAACGTTCAGATGCAGTCGAACGGCGACTCAAACGGCTCACTATGCTGGTCGTCGCAGGGCTACTTCTCTTTGTGGTCGTGTTCGTGATGATGCTGGTCCGCTCGATTCGCTAAATCCCTTGCCCAGCGTCCATCCCGGAATTCAGCATCCCCTCGGGCTCCGTCACGCACTCAGGGGTGGCCTTCTCCTCGTGGAGCGCCCTGCCCCAGGCGAGATAGCCGATATACACCAGGGAACCGTAGAAGGCGGATGCCATGTCGCGCTGTGGATCCCAAACGTCTCCCTGATGTCCCACCATGGCCTTCTCGATGTCGGGATGTGCCAACTGTCCGATCCAGGATTCGACGATTTCCCAGAAAGCACTGAAACCCAATACGGTCATCACGACCAAATAGGGGAGCAACCAGCCTGTGGCATTGCACCGACGTCGAAACACTTCAACGAGTGGCAGAGTCATGAGAAAGCCGAAACTGAAATGCACGATCCGATCGAAATGATTGCGATGAAAGTCAAACCAGCGGTCGAGCCAGTCTCCAACCGGCACCTTCGGATAGGTATAGTGCACTGCGACGGTGTGCAGCGTCAGCCACAAGGTGATAAGGACGTAGGATGTATTCGATAAAGGGAAGGTGCGATGGGTCAGAACCAGCACGGCGACAAACGCGACCGGCAGAATATTCGATCCCCACCAGATTCTCGAATCGAACGGTGAAATTGCCAATGAAACAAACAACACCGCATACCAGGCGAGCATAACTTGTGGGATCAGAGACTTTGATGCGGTCGTCAACGAGTCATTCGATGCAGTCATAGCTTTACGCCTCACTTTCAGACAAACAGGTCATGGAATGGGGATAAAACACCTTACCACAGGGATGTTCCGACGTGTAGTGAGAGGTCTTTCACCTAAGGGATCAGTGACAGTGCGTGTCTTGGTACTCAGCTCTTGGCTTGCCGGTTGTGCATCCACACCGACTCCGCTCACAGTGCCGTCCATGCGCATGGATGATCCGGCGTTTCGCACTTCATTGGAAGCCTTTGCAGGGGCGCCCATCCTCGGTGACAACCGCGTTGACATCCTCCTCAACGGAGAAGAGACATTTCCGGCCTTACTCGATGCCATCCGGTCGGCACACCGCACGATCACGTTCGAAGCCTACATTTTTCACGAGGGCGAGGTGGCAGACCAAATCGTTGACGCCTTCGTCGAACGCTGCAAAGCCGGTGTTCGAGTGGCCATACTGCTCGATGCCCATGGTTCCGATGGTCTGCCGGAACGGTATATCCAGATTCTCCGTGACGCAGGCTGCATACTCGTACCGGATTTTCGTCCCTTAAGCCTCTGGAGCCTCGAACGGACGAACAAGCGGAACCATCGCCGAATCATGGTCATTGATGGCCTCGTCGGATTTACTGGGGGATATGGAGTGGACGATACCTGGAGCGGTAACGGACGTACGGAAGGACGCTGGCGAGAAACGAACGTACGGCTGCAAGGGCCGATCGTCCAAAGCCTGCAGGAAGCCTTTGTCGAGCACTGGCGCGAGGCCACTAGCGTGCTGCTGGGAGGAAAAGATTACTTTCCTTATCCGCCCGTGACGGTCAAAGACGTCCCCGTTCTGGCTCAGGTCGTCCGAAGCTCACCGCTGCAAGGCAACGACGCCATGTACCGGGTTTTCTTGCAGGCCATTTCCTCGGCCCGGACGTCTATTCTGATTTCGACGCCCTATCTCTTACCGGGTGAGCAGTTGACCGAGGCCCTGTTGGACGCCGTCCGACGGGGCGTTCGCGTTCGCGTCTTGGTTCCGAGCGTGGTGAAAAGCTCCGGGGTCGAATTCGTGACGCAGGCATCGCAACGAGAAGGCTTCGGAGCCTTGCTGGAGGGTGGCGTTCAGCTGCACGAGTATTCGCCAGCCCTGCTGCACACGAAAATGATGATCATCGACGGGACGTGGGCGACGGTCGGCAGCACCAACCTGGACAACCGTTCAATGGCCATGAACGACGAGCTGAACGTCATGTTTTATGATCGCACGATTGCGAAGCGGCTGGAGGAAATTTTCGCAGCGGACGTCGCGTATTCGCACAAGGTCTCGCGCGAACAATTGGAGAACCAGGAATGGCTCCATCGTGCCCTGGGCGTCCTGCTCAGTCCGTTTCATGCCTGGTTTTGAAACAGGCTCATTCATCGCGTAAGCCCTCAACGAGCGGTTGTCTGGCTGCCCAGCGCGCAGGCAGATAGCCGGCCACCCCGGCCGCCCCGATCGCCAGCAACACGGCTTGAATCAACACTTCCAGCGGAATCGTCATGCGGATGGTCCATCCAAACGACTGTTTATTGACCACCGCGATCAGCACCCAGGCCAGCGCCAATCCGGCCATGACGCCCAACAGCGCGCCGATCAATCCCAGGTAGATGGCCTCCCACAGAACGAGCCGTTCCACTTGCGCCCTGCTGGCCCCGATCGCCAGCAAGGTGGCGAGTTCTCGACGCCGCTCCATGACGGCGGTGACGAGGGTATTGACGATGCCCAGGACGGCCACGAAGACGGCAATCGCCTCGAGCACATATGTCAGGACAAAGGTGCGGTCAAAGATCGTGAGGATTTCTCGGCGAAGGTCCTTGTTCCTGATGATGATGGGCGGTGCCACCGACAACTCCTGGCCGGTGAATCTTTCCGTGATCGAACGGGCGACCCGCTCTTCGTCGGCGTGCGGAGATACATAGATCGCGAAAACGGTCACTCGATCGTCGTCCCAAAAACGGCGGTAGACGCTTCGTTCCATCACCATCTTTCCCCCGTCGGTCGCATAGTCGTAAAAGATGCCTTCGATGGGAACGGTGTGCGGTCCTTTCGGCGTCGTGATGGTGACAAGACCGCCTGACCGGAGGCCTAACCGGTTCGCGAGGACCTCTGACACGAGCACTCCGCCTGTGTCCGCGGCCCGCCTAAGCACCTGGGCCCCCTCCCCCTCCACCATCAGATAGCGGCCGCGCTCGGCATGGAGGCGCAAATCGCGCGATACCAGCGCCACGGGCTGACCTTCCACTTCAGCCTCCACATCACGATAGGTGTCAACCGCCGCCACACCATTGAGCGCTTGTAGGAGAGGTAACCATGCACCCGGTAAGGTTCGCGAAGCCTGTCCCGATTGCTTGCTGTGCAACCACGCTGGTGGTGCAATGATCAGATCCGCCATGACCGTTTCGTTGACCCAGGCCTCGACCGTCTCTCGAAAACTCCGCACCATGATGACAACCCCGATCATGATGGCCAGTCCGACCAACAATGCCGATACGGTCACGGCATTTCGGCCGGGATGACGCGCCGCCTGATCGGCCGCCATGCGTCGTAAATTGGCGCCCAGCGACGGGGCCTGCTTCGTGTGCTGCGTTAACTCTCGCAGTGCGAGGATGCACACGGGAGCCAGAAGTGCGAACCCGGCTAAGAGACATAAGGTGGCGGCATATCCTAAAACGGGAAGGCCCCTGAAGGGAGGACCCAGAGTGCACAGCGCGCCCGCTATCAAAAGTGCCAGACTCCCCAACAGGTAGCGTTGGCTTCGCAAGGATACCGACGTTTCATAGTCACCGGGCGCCAGCGCCTTCGTTGTCATCGTTCGGCTGGCGTCGATACTCGGTGCCACTGCGCCTGCCATCGACACGAGGATCCCGACCACCATACCTTGGGCCACGGCCGTCGCGCTTTGTACATCAACGATTGAAAACGTTCCGGTCACCCCCAATGGCACATAGAGATCACTGATCGTGCGACTCACCAGGACCACCAGGCTGCGCGCCATCAAGAGACCAGCAACACCCCCCAAGAGTCCACCCAGACAGCCGAGCAGTCCGGCTTCGAGGAGGAACAGACCGGCCACTCGTCGCTCCGTCATTCCCAACGCGCGATAGATACCAATCTCCCGCCGCCGCTGGGCCACCGAAAAACTCATTGTGTTGTACACCAAAAAAATACCGACCAATAATCCTACCCAGCTCAGCACCGCCAGGTTCAACTGAAAAGACGCCACCATCTTTTCGACCTGCGCCGTGCGTTGGGCCGGCCGCTGGACCACGACAGAAGGCGAGAGCACCGCTCGCAGAGCGACGGCCACCTCCTCGGGCGTACGATCGGATGCGGTGACGATGTCGATCCGGTCCAATCGGCCGACCATTTGAAACAGCACTTGGGCCGCTGCCAGGTCCATAATGGCGACGCGGTTCCAATAAGATCTGGGCCGGTCGCTGCCCTCGACTAGGCCCGCCACCTTCAACTGCATCCAACGCGATCCGGCCCTGGCCTTAAACGTGCTCCCCGGCACCAGGTTCAACTCTTCGCTCAACTGACGTCCGAGGAACACACGGTCGGGCTCCAAAACATCATTCAGCAAGTCTTCGGTTTCGGCTCCCTCAACCCGAAAGCCGACGCCCTCGGCTTCCTCGAGAAGGTCCATCCCGTAGACCTGCACGCTTTCGCCGGCACGCGCGCCTTCCCCGAGGACGACCGCTTCTTCAATGAGGGGAATCACTTTTTGGACGCCCCGTGACTGTCGAATAACCTCGAGAAGGGTCTCATCGAGTCCAAGATCGCGGCCCGACACTTCCAGAGTCGCCGGGCCGGCGACGGTCAAGACCGCTCGCTCAAAGGCCCGAAGCACCTCTCGGTTGGCCGTAAGGATTGCAACGGAAGACAAGACTCCGAGCGCGACACCCGTCACCGTCAGCGCCGTCCTGAACGGCCGCTGCCATCCATGGGCTCGAATCAGCGTGCCCACCAGCCTGAGCCAGGCTATCATTGCCGTTTTGCCATAAGTATAAGAACTTAGTAGCCGCTCACCTGTTAAGACGGCGCTCCTCCAGCGTGGGTGCGGCACGGCGCGGATCTGCGCAAATCAGCAGTTTCGTTTACAGAGTGCCATACCTTTGCTAGACTCGCTTCAAGTTATCGCTGGCTATCGAAGGTGGGACAAACATGAAGACCGCGTTACGACGAAAACCTGACACGCTGATCGAGGAGCCCGTCGACCTCGAATTGCTCACGCCCCGCCAACGAGACATCCTGCGTCTCGTCTCTATCGGGCATACAAATCGCGAGATTGCAAATATGCTGCAGATCAGCGTGCGCACGGTGGAAGTTCATCGCTTCAATCTCATGCGACGATTAAACGTACGCAATGTGGCGCAACTGCTCAGACGAGCCCTCCAGCTGGGCCTGCTTTCCAAATCCTTCGGAAAATAATCTCGCGCGCCCCACGACCCCCTCGCAATGCCAGCCCCTACCATCCGACGCGCTCAGTCGGCGCACGTTCTGCTACAACTCTTTCAGCTTGCCGCGGCACTCCGCGATCGACTGATAGCCCTTTTTTTCCAGATACGCAGTAAGCTCGTGCTCCAAACGTGCAAAGACTTGGACGCCTTCCTCCACTAATACCGTGCCGATCTGCACTGCCGAGGCGCCGCAAAGCACATGTTCGAAGGCATCGACGCCGTCCACGACACCACCAGTTCCCACGATCGGCATCTTGCCATGAAAGTGCTTCCAAAAGGCTCGTACGTTGGCGAGTGCAACCGGTTTAATCATGGCTCCGCCCAGTCCGCCAAAGCCGCCCTTGGGTTTGATGACCACGGTTTCTTCGTCTGGATTGACGACCAGGCCGTTGCCAACGGAATTGATCAAATTCAGGAAATTCACTCCGCAACGGGCGATTGCATCGCCCATCAATTTATGATGAGCCGGGTCAAAATAAGGCGGCAACTTCACCCCCATGGGGACCGTCACGATCTTCCGCAGCCGTTTGATGATCCGTTCCGAAGCATCCGCATCGTAGCCTATTTGCGGTTTGCCCGGGATGTTGGGGCAGGAGAGATTCACCTCAATGAGATCCGGTTGCGCGTCGTTAATAACGCGCGCAATGGTCGGAAAGTCCTCTTCACATAGACCAGCCACACTGGCAATGACCGGCTTGCCGAATTGTTTCAGTCCAGGGATCAGTGCAGCGTAGGCCTTGTACCCCAGGTTCGGCAGTCCCATGGAGTTGATCGAGCCACCGGGGAACCCGTGATAGCGCGGCGTGGGATTCCCTTGCCTCGCCTCGATTGTCATGGACTTCGTAACGATGGCTCCAGAATGAGAGCCCCCCAATGCCATGAGTTCATCCTCAGTCACGCACAAGGCGCCAGACGCGTTCATGAAACACGAAGAGAATTTCACGCCGGCAATGTCGACCGTAAGATCCATCACGATCCTATTGCACGTTGTTCAGCGCTTCATTCAGCAACTTGCCGCTCTGAGTACGGCGCGCGTCAACAATCGTCCGTCTTTCATCGTCCAAATGTAATCGGCGGCTTCCGCTGCGGCCGCGCTATGCGTAACCAGAAGCACCGTCAGATGGAAGTCTCGCGCCAAGGTGCGTAGGAGCGCGATAATTTCGCCGCCATGCTGCGAGTCGAGGTTGCCGGTGGGTTCGTCGGCCAACACAATCCGGGGTTGATGCACGATCGCCCGTGCAACCGCCACCCGCTGTTGTTCACCTCCCGATAACTCACTCGGTCGATGTCGCCCGCGATGGTTCATGCGGACGAGCCCCAGAACTTCGGAAACTCGTTCACCAACTCTCCGGCTTTCATCGCCTCGCAGCAGCAGGGGAAAGGCGACATTTTCTTCAACGGTCAGACCGGGAATAAGATGAAAGGCTTGAAAGACGATTCCGATGCCTTGACGGCGAACTCTCGTCCAATCATCGGCGGTATAGTGGGCGGTGGATTGTCCGATCAGTTGAATGTCCCCGGATGTCGGAAGGTCGAGCCCTGCGATCAGATTGAGCAACGTACTCTTGCCGCATCCGCTCGGGCCGACAAACGCGCAGAAGGCACCGGCTGTCACCTCCAAAGAAACGTGATCCAACGCGCAGATCCGGTCGTCGCCCCGTTCGTAGAGCTTGGACACCTCCGTCAGCTTCACTATCGGCTGCAGTAACGGGGGCAACATTCGTGTCAGACCTCGTGTTCTATATCATACCCCTTGATGGAGCGACAACCTTGACAGCGGTCGTTGGTTCTCCTACCTTCAGCCTGATGCCTTACCGCATGTTGCGATGGTGCCGGCTGGCGCTCCGCATTGTTCTTCCCGTCGACTGCATCAGTTGTCGCCTGCCCTTGCGTGCGGATCCTATCCCGTGTTTCTGCGACGCATGTTGGCAGCGTATCCACCCGCTCTCGGGCCCTCGCTGCTCCCGCTGCGATCAGCCGTTCGTGGCTGCAGCTGCCACGTCCTGGACTCCGGATCACACCTGTCAGCACTGCCAAGAGGAGCCTCCTGCGTATCATCGGGCATGGACGATCTATCCTTACATCCCACCCTTGCAGGAGGCCATCTGCGCATTGAAGTACCGGGGCCTATCGGCGCTCGCTGGACCTCTGGCGACATTGATGATTCGCGCACTCCCCCGGGACATCGAGTGCGACGTTGTCGTCCCCGTTCCGTTGCACCCGTCGAGGTTGAGAGTCCGCGAGTTCAACCAATCGCTCTTGCTTGCCGACCGGCTGGGGCGATTTTTGATGCGGCCGGTATCCACAACGAGCCTCATCCGCACGATGGCCACTGAGTCTCAAACGGCGCTGACGCGCCGTGAGCGATTGCGGAATCTCCGCCGTGCCTTTGCCGTGCGGGACGCAGAGCCCCTCGCCGGCCGTCGCATCTTGCTGGTCGACGATGTCTATACCACCGGAACGACGCTTAACGAATGCGCCAAGACGCTGCTAAAGGCCGGGGCCCTCTCAGTCTCGGCGCTCACGCTCGCCAGGACAATTGACTCGAGCCTTGTACCTGACCGGATTTGGGCTGAGCACGCCGACCGTTCGTTGACAGGATTGGGACTTTGACACGATGCCCATTTACGAATATCGCTGTGCGGAGTGCCGGAAGCGAAGCAGCTTTCTCGTCCTGAACCGGTCCACGGATACCTCACTCTGCTGCTCGCATTGTCAGAGCCCCAGACTCGAGCGGCTCATGTCGCGCTTCGCGTCGCCGAAATCGGAAGAGGCGAGGATGGAATCGTTAGCCGACGACAGCGCACTGGCCGGCCTGGATGAGAACGATCCCGGAAGCATGGAGCGTATGATGAAAAGAATGGGCGATGAGATGGGAGAAGAAGTGGGGAATGACATCGAAGCCATGGAAAATCCTGATGAAAATGTCGGCGATTCAGACGACTTTGACAGTCTATGACTTGCACTGTCATACAAATTCCTTGACACATGTCATTGATTTATTTACCCTGACGCCAATTGGGAGTGATAGGTATATGGGGCCGGTGAGCCGATGGCGGATGTTCAATGACCAAAGCGCCGAAGAGCGAACTCATGACCGCGGAAGAGACCTGCCGCTATCTGAAAATCACTTCCAGAACGCTGTATCGCTATCTTCACAATCATCAAATTCCCGCGTTCAAACTTGGGAAAGAATGGCGGTTCGTCCGTTCGGATTTAGAGCAGTGGATTCGAGACCGGACTCGGGGACCCGTCCCCTCGTGAAGGAGCGCGTTCGCTGATGTTTGCGGGAGAATACCTCTGCAAAGTCGACGAGAAAGGACGGTTCATCGTCCCATCGCCTATTCGTGAGCAAGTCGACGCGGAAGGGCAGGCAGTGGTGTTCCTCAAAGGCCCGGAAGAGTCCATCCTGATCTATTCAATGAAGGAATGGCAGAAGGTGCTCGAGCGGACGAAAACCACGCTCGATGAAGAGCAGAGCCGGTTGTTCATGCACTTCGTCGTCTCCGAAGCAGGAACGTCCGAACTCGACAAGGCCGGGCGCATCCTTATTCCAGGGAAGCTGCGAAAGCTGGTGCCACTGGACGATGATCAGGAAATCATCCTTGTCGGACTTTACCATCGCCTGGAAATTTGGAATCCCAGCGAATGGCGCCGCTATATCGCTCGCTCCGAAGACCGCTATGAACAAAACATGGCGAAAATCCTTAATCTCCTCTAGGCTCCGTTGGACCATCCTACGACTTTCCGAGCTAGGCCACTTCGAGACAGAGCGTGAATTGATGCCCGGCTATCGGCGCCCAATCCGAGTTCCGGTTTCCAGCCTTCCGCCCACTTTGATCTCTTTTCGCACCGCCAAAAGCATTCGGCGTCCGGCGCAACGTCAGGCTGCCCTCACGAATCACCTGAATACTGCTGTCCTCTCGTCTCTTCACGAAGAGCAACGGTCCATTGCGCTCACGCTTCCCGTTCCTCCCAGCATCAACCATCAATACGCCACCGTGAACGGGCGCCGACTGCTCTCATCAACCGGCCGATCGTATAAGGCTCAGGTCGGACAACTCGTCTGGATACGACTCGCAGCATCTCCCCACAAGGCCGTCCTCTTGTCTCAACTCCAATCCTGTGCGCTCGCCTTATCCATCCGCTTTTATTTTACGTCGGCCTTAAGACGTGATGTGGATGGGGGGCTGAAAATAGCACAGGATGCCATCTGCGAAGGTCTCGGCTTAAACGACAACCGGATTATTGAAACGCATCTCTACAAACACGTAGACCGGAGAAATCCACGCATAGAAGTGTTGTTGTCCGCCACTTCACTGGCTTGACCGTACGGCTACTCGTATCGGAGCGCTTCAATGGGGTTGAGTCGAGACGCCTTGTTGGCGGGATAGAGCCCGAAAAACAGTCCAACGGCGAGGGAAAACAGGAAGGCGGTCAGGATCACGTCAGTCGAAATGACGGTGGGCCAACCAGCCACTACGGTCGTCAGTTTCGCTCCGACGACGCCAAGCACGACACCGACTGCCCCGCCTAAGAGACTTAAGGTCATCGCCTCAATCAGGAATTGCATCGCGATGTGACGGCGCTTGGCGCCGACCGCCATCCGGACACCGATCTCTCGTGT
>DASTJX010000188.1:0-10707 GCA_035716265.1 Nitrospira sp. | reverse complement strand
ATTCAGGGTACGCCGCATCGCTTCGATGTTCGATTGATCGAGAAGCTCGAAGAGGGCCTGGGCGTAACGTCGCGCAACTGCTGTCTTGATCACTGTCCTGATCCGCTCTTTGGTATTTAGGGCAAACGGTATGCTTCCGTGCAGGAGGCACGAAAATAGGCGCGCAAACCTAGCATTGACGGATGGGAAGTGTCAACACAGACGGGCCGAGACGGAGGCGGTCAGATGGCTTGAATCATCCCACCGCCGAGCACCCGATCGCCGTGGTACAGCACGGCGGATTGCCCGGGGCTCAGGGCTCGTTGCGGCGTATGAAACGTGAGATGCAGTCTGTCATGGCCGATCGGTTCAACCGTCGCTGCGGTTGCCGGTGTGGCATACCGAACCTTTACGGCAACATCCGCCTTGCCGGTGCACAGACTGCGATCAAAGAGATTGAGCCCCTGTACATGGCATTCAGAACTGAGCAGGGTCTCTTCGGGACCGAGGACGACGGTATCGGTCAACGGCATAACCTGCCGCACGTAGAGACGCTGACCGGCCGCAATGCCGAGCCCCCGCCGCTGGCCCGGCGTGTAAAAGGCAATCCCCTCGTGGCGTCCCAGGTAGCGCCCATTCACATCGACGAAATCGCCGGGGCGCCTTGTGTCCGGCATTTCCGATTCGACGAAGGTGCGATAATCACCCTGACTCACAAAGCAAATCTCCTGGCTTTCCTTTAATTCGTCGACTGGAAGCCCAAGGGCCTCAGCCTCTCTCCAGACCTCAGACTTCTGCATGCCGCCAACGGGAAATCGGAGGCGGGGAAGCCAAGCGGGATTGAGACGATAGAGGAAGTAACTCTGATCCTTCTTCTCATCCAGAGCGCGGTGGAGAGCATACTGACCACCGTATTCTCGAACCCGAACGTAATGTCCCGTTGCGACATGTTCAATTCCGCGCTGTTCCGCCAGTTCGACGAGACCTCGGAGCTTCACGCGTTCGTTGCAGCGGACGCAAGGATTCGGCGTGGTCCCTCCGGCATAGCCGTCAAGGAAATCCTTAATGACACTGTCGCGAAAGTTCTGCCGCTGATCCACGACCTCGTATGGAATTGAGAGGCGCTGTGCGACATATCTAGCGATGCCGATCTTGCAACAGCCGCGCTCCTGCCATTTCTTGGACGCCACCACGGAGTCGTCCTCGTGTTCCCAGACTTGAAGGGTGACCCCATGCACCTCATACCCGTCACGTACGAGGAGGGCTGCCGCCACCGAACTGTCGACACCGCCGCTCATTCCGAGCAACACCGTAGGCTTCTTCATTGTGACGGTATTGTACCGGCAGAGGAGGGAAAATGGCCAGGGCTGGCAATCGGAGAGGGGAGTCGCGCCTGGACTAGGAGGCGATCGAGACCACTGTGGGCTCGGACCAGGATTGCACACCCATGTCGCACATGCCGTGGAAATGCGACCCTTCCTCAATCGCGATTGACGGCGTTCGAATATCCCCGACCAAGACACCTGGCTTAAGAATATGAATTTTTTCGACGGCTGTGATCGTGCCGTTGATCTTTCCACTGTTCATGAGGACGCCTGCCGACACAATGCCCTTGATCATGGCATGCTCGCCCACGATCAGCGTGCCGGTAGTGTGAATTTCTCCTTCCACTCGGCCATCGACACGCACGGTTCCATCGAAATTTACCACACCCTTAAAATCCACATCTTTTGCCAGGAGCGTAAAGTTTTCAAAATCGGGTTGTATCTGCTCGACTTGATCTTTGCGTGCCCACATATTTCCTCCGTGTGGTATGGGTATTAAACCTTAGTGATTAATGAATGCATCAGCTCACGCGCTTCACTGCGGCAGCGGGAGTCCCGCCAACCGGGTGCAGTGCGGTTCCGTCCCGCATGCCTTGGCTCATCTCAAGGCCGCCGTTGAACAGGACGCCGTCTTCGACAGACAGCATCGGCGTTTTCATGCTCCCATTGAACACAGCAGGAGCTCGTAGCTTCACCCGTTCTTTTGCAGCGATGTCTCCGGTGATCTTCCCTTTGCAGACGATCGTCCCGGCGGTGACCTTCGCTTGGATCACCGCCTCATCGCCGATCAGCAGCACGCCGTCCGTATGGATTTCGCCATCGAGGAAGCCATCGATCCTGACGGTACCGCTGTAGGAGATGACGCCCTTGAACTCGACGCCTTTGCCAACAAAGGCGATGATATCATCCGTCCCCTCGCTTGCTCGGCTAAGGGGTTCGACGCCCTCCTCGTTCTCACTTTCGACAGGACGCTTGCCGTCTTGTTTATCCTGGCCCCACATGACTCGTCCTCCCAGAGTTTCTGCTGCCCTTCTCGCCGCGGACCGCTGTGAGCGAGCGCATCGATCGTACGAACAAACACTGCCACTGGCCGGGCGATTTGGCAACAAATATGCCGATTACGTCCGAAGGGTCGTGAGGGGTGCGTCGAGAGGAACTACTGAAGCAGCTGCTCTAGGAGGCCGTCGAGCTCGGCCGGAGAAAAGTAGTGAATGATTACTTTTCCTCCGCGCCTTCCATGAAGAACGGACACTTTCGTTCCAAGGCGCTTTTGCAAACGTTCTTCAACATCAGAGAACGGTGAGCGCCGTAGCTCTTTAGGGTTGCGTTTCCTGACGATGAGACCGGATGAAAGAATTTTTTCCGTCTCACGGACCGAGAGATTACGGCTGACGACGAGATGCGCCACGCGGAGTTGTTCGGCGGGACTGGCAAGCCCCAATATGACCTTCGCATGACCGGCGGACAATTGATCGCTCTCAATCAGGTGTTGGACCTCGATCGGGAGATGGAGAAGTCGAACAGCATTCGCGACCGATGAGCGCTCGCAGCCGACGCGCTGCGCAATGATGTCCTGCGTAAGGCCAAATTCGTTCATCATGCGTTGATACGCTCGCGCCATTTCGATCGGATTGAGGTCCTCGCGTTGTAAATTTTCGACCAGCGCCAAGAGGATGGATTCTTCATCACTGCAATTTCGAATGACGGCTTGGACGGTCTCTAGTCCGGCCTCTCTGGCTGCCCTCCAACGCCGCTCGCCAGAAATCAATTCATACATGCCGTCGCCTTTTCGCCGAACGAGCACGGGCTGAAGTAATCCGCTTTGTTTGAGTGACGCTGCAAGCTCGGCCAGTTCTTGGGCAGGAAACGTTTGGCGCGGTTGGAAGCGATTCGGGACAATGGCGTCGAGGCGAAGATGCTGCACTTCCGGCAACTCGGGCATTGGAGCAGGTTTCGTCGTCGGCAACAGCGCGTCGAGTCCCCTACCGAGGGCCTTTTTCTCCATGACTGATAAACTCCTTGGCTAAAGATTGGTAGGCCTGCGCACCGGCTGAGGCCATGTTGTAGAGCAGGACCGGACGGCCGTAGCTTGGAGCCTCTGCAAGCGTCACATTTCGCGGGATGGTCGTCTGATACACGAGCTCTTTGAAGTGACCACGTACTTGCTCGGCAACTTGGCGCGCCAACGTATTCCTCGGGTCGTACATTGTCAAGACGATGCCCTCGATGGTGAGGCCGGGATTCCACGACTGCTGAATCCGTTCGATACTGCCGATCAGACGGCTCAGGCCTTCCATCGCATAATATTCGCACTGTACCGGTATGAGCACCGAACGAGCAGCTACGAGTGCATTCACGGTCAGTATCCCCAGGGCAGGAGGGCAATCAAGGAAAATAATGTCAAAGAGAGACTCCACACCCTTAAGAAAGCTGCGCAACAGCTTCTCACGCTCCTCAACAGAGACGAGCTCGATTTCTGCTCCCGCCAGATCAGAGTTGGCAGGAAGAAGGGATAAGCCGCTGACTTCTGTTTTTTGTACAGCATCGTCGAAATTCACATAGTTTATCAAGCAGTTATAGACAGTTCTTTCGAGAGATCTCGTATCGAGACCTAGACCACTAGTGGCGTTGCCCTGAGGATCCATATCTACCAGAAGGGTGCGTTTCCCCTGTAAGGCAAGTCCTGCTGCAAGGTTGACTGATGTCGTTGTTTTGCCGACACCGCCCTTTTGATTGGCTATCGCGACAATCAGCGCCATCGGATTTTCACATCCAAATGTAAATGTTCCACGTGGAACATCATGTCGAGACCGCTTGAGAGAGCACTGTCAAGACACGAGTGCCATAATTTCTCGGCAGTGAGAACTTGTACTCCGACTGGACCTTAAAGGGGTTGGATGTCCCTATCAGAGTGGCCCTGTCGCTTCTGTCGGTGCCATAAAGCACCACATGCCCCATGCGTTTCAGAAGGCTGGACGCAAAAGGTGCCATCTCGTCAAACCGGAGCGCGCGTACAACGATTAAATCGCCTAGACTGTGCTGATCTTGAGCCGCATATTCGGCGATTGTGCCTGAAAATATGCAGACATCCCGGAGTTGCAGAATACCTACAACAGCACGAAGGAATGACGACTTCTTGTGTGAGGGTTCGATCAAGGTCAATCGAAGATCCTGACGGGCGATCTTTAAAGGTATGCCAGGGAAGCCCCCGCCACTTCCGACGTCAATCACGTGACCTTCAAATGGAAATTCGACAGCCACCAAGGCGGCAAGAGAATCGACAAAGTGCTTACCGATGATCTCATATGGGTCGTTGATGCTCGTCAGGTTCGTCGTTTTATTCCACCTGAGTAACTGCGTGAGATGGGTCCAAAAGTGCTCGATCTGCGTATCTGTCAGAGTGAGGCCAAGCGTTTGAGCGGCGGCATGAAGGAACTGGCGCAACTCACGCTCTTGTTCCACGTGGAACAAATACGTGAAACACAAAACGACGTCAAGGCATTCCTCTTGTGGACGCCTGGAATTTTAAAAAATGCCTGGGGTTGCTGACTCGCCCTTGTATTTCTCAAGGGCAACAATCAGCAGTGAGATGGCTGCCGGGGTCACGCCAGAAATCCTGGAGGCTTGACCAATGGAGGCGGGACGCACGCGTTGGAGTTTTTCGCGAACCTCCTGAGAAAAACCGCGAATGGCCTCGTAGGGGAAGGCATTGGGTATTAATCTGGTTTCGAGTCTCTTAAAACGCCCGATCTGTTGCATCTGGCGCTGGATATAGCCTTCGTATTTAATCTGTATCTCTACTTCTTCAATTATTTCGGCATCTTGAAGCCGTTCAACCCCCAGGCAATCGAGCAATGCTTCATAGGCGACCCCCTGGCGCTTCAGTAATTGCGCGGTCGAATGAGGTCCTCGCACTTCTCCCAGTTTGGCATCTCTCAACGTCTGCCTGATGTCATCGGTGACATGGAGTCTTGATCGTTCGAGTCTACTGATTTCATCGGTGATCTGTTTCCGCTTCGCACAAAATCTTGCATAGATGTCGTCCGAGATGAGCCCAACCTCCCTGCCGATATCAGTCAATCGCAGATCGGCATTTCCATGCCGCAGTAAGAGTCGATATTCAGCTCGTGACGTGAACATGCGATACGGTTCCCGCGCGTCTTTCGTGATGAGATCGTCGATGAGGACACCAATGTAGGCTTGGGATCTGTCCAGGACCAACGGCGGCCGTTCTCGCAGTTTGAGGACCGCATTGATTCCCGCCATGAGGCCCTGTGCTGCGGCTTCCTCGTATCCGGACGTGCCATTAATTTGCCCAGCATGGTAGAGCCCTTCCACAAGCTTGGTCTCGAGAGTCGGATGTAGCTGCCGAGGAGGGAAATAATCGTATTCGATCGCATAGCCAGGCTTAAGCATGCGGGCTTGCTCAAGACCCGGTATCGTGCTGAGCATGGCCGTCTGTACATCGACAGGCAGACTGGTCGAGATCCCGTTGGGATAGAATTCCGGAGTATCGAGGCCCTCCGGCTCAATGAAGATTTGGTGACGTGTCTTCTCGGCGAATCGAACGACCTTATCCTCGATCGACGGACAATACCGAGGCCCAATCGATTCGATCATCCCACTATACAAAGGCGATCGATCGAGATTGCCTCGGATAATGTCATGCGTGACCGCATTGGTGTAAGTCAGATGACAATCCATCTGGGGGACGCGAATGCGATCAGTCCGATAAGAAAAAGGCGGCGGCGGATCATCGCCTGGTTGCCGGGTCATGGCGGAAAAATCAATCGTGTCACGATCGAGCCGAGGCGGGGTACCGGTTTTTAACCGCCCGATTTCGAAACCGAGATCCCGCATGCAATCGGACAGATGTTCAGCCGACACTTCGCCGGCGCGTCCAGCCGGAAAACGATTCAGTCCGATATGGATTAAACCCTTAAGGAATGTGCCTGATGTCACGATGACTGCTCGCGCGGCAAGACGCTCACCGCTGTCGGTCACGACACCCGAGATTGTGTGTCCCTTCAGCAGCAGCCGATCGACCGTGCCTTGAGCGATGGTGAGCCCGGACTGCCCCTCCAATGACTGACGCATCGCCTGGCGATACATCTTCTTATCGCACTGCGCCCGAAGAGCGCGGACCGCCGGCCCTTTACTCGTATTAATGAATCGGAATTGAATACCGGCACGATCGGTATTGACAGCCATTTCTCCGCCGAGGGCATCGATCTCCTTCACCAGATGTCCTTTGGCAATGCCTCCAATCGCGGGGTTACAGGACATTTGAGCGACCCGGTCTCTATCCATGGTCAATAGGAGGGTGTGTGCGCCCATGCGAGCGGCGGCGAGAGCGGCTTCGCAGCCTGCATGCCCGCCTCCGACGACGATGACGTCAAACGATCGTGACATGACTGCTCTCTCCTACTTACCGATGCAGAACGTCGCAAAAATCCGCGATAAAATGTCGTCATTCGTGATTGCACCGGTGATTTCACCGAGGGAGTCCGCCGCCGCGCGTATGTCGACAGCCACCAGTTCGGCGGCCATCTCGTCCTTGATCGACGAGGCCGCCTCAACCAATGACTCATGGGCCCGTGTCAATGCGATCTGGTGACGAACGTTGGTGACCAATACGCCATCCGAGGTGTCGGGTCCGCTTCCAACCAATTGCGATCGAATTGCAAGCAGCAAGTTGTCAATCCCGTCTCCCGTTTTTGCCGAGACTGGGATGCACACGCCGCCCGGCTTTAGAGAGGCTGGGCTGACCCGGTCCGGGAGATCGGCCTTGTTGATGACGATCACATGCCTCAGATCCACGACCTGATCCATCAATTGGCGATCGTCGGCGGTCAATGGCACACTGCCATCAATCACCACGACGCGCAAATCGGCCTGCTCCTGCGCCGACCGCGACCGCTTGATCCCTTCATGCTCCACTGGATCCTCTGTGTCCCGTATTCCGGCCGTATCCACTAAATGAATCAAGACCCCACCAAGGTCTATGGCTTCCTCAATCAGGTCTCGCGTCGTTCCGGGAACTGCTGTGACGATCGCCCTGTCTTCCTTCAGCAAACGATTCAGCAGGCTCGACTTTCCCACGTTGGGGCGTCCGGTAATGACGACCCGTGCGCCATCCCGTAGGAGTCGCCCTGTTCGTGCTGTGGCTCTGAGCCGTTGAACGAGCATGGCCGCCCGATCGATGGTCCGGAGTACATCCTGTTTTTGCATGACGTCAACGTCTTCATCACCAAAATCAATACCGGCTTCCAGTTGAGCCAGCAGGTGCAACAAGGCTTCTCTGGCGGTATCCACCTCTTTGGCCAAATCGCCCCGTAACTGTCGCTGCGCTGCAGTGAGACTGGCGGCGGATTTCGCCCGAATCGTATCGAGCACCGCTTCAGCCTGCGACAAATCGAGCCGGCCGTTGAGAAAGGCCCGCTTGGTAAACTCTCCTGGCTCCGCCAGACGCGCGCCGGCCTCGAGACAGGCGCGGCACGTCAGCGACAGGATGAGTGATCCTCCATGAGACTGAATCTCGACGATATCCTCACCGGTGAACGATCGAGGGGCCTTCATGCACACGACCAATGCTTCGTCGAAACACTCTCGTGGCTCAGGCAGGGACGGGTCGTGTGAGACGGCGGTCTCATTCATGCAGGGAAAGTGAAGGTCGGCAAGGCAGAGGGTGTGGGACGCGACGGATGCCAAGGGCTGTCCGGATCGCAACTGCACGATCCTGTCAGCGATCCGCAGCGCCTGCGGGCCGCTGAGCCGCACAATCCCGATGCCGCCTTCACCAGCCGGAGTGGCAATCGCGCAGATTGTATCTTCGGGTCCTCCGCGCAGCATGGATCCCCTCGCTCATTTTGACGGATCGCTGACGAACGGCTTATTGGCAAAGAGACGGTCGGTCAACACCTGCTGTCCGATGGTCAGCATGTTGTTGGTGAGCCAGTACAACACCAGGCCTGCCGGAAAATTGATGAAGAGAAAGGTCATGAACACCGGGAGGACCAACATGATTTTTGCCTGAGTCGGATCCATCGTCGTCGGTGTAATTTTCTGCTGAATCACCATCGTGGCGCCCATGATGATCGGCAACACATAATAGGGGTCCTGGACGGACAGATCGGTAATCCACCCGACAAAAGGGGCCTGCCGGAGATCGATGGTCATATAAAGAATGTTGAAGAGCGCCACGAAGACTGGCATCTGCAGCACCATCGGCAGACAGCCGCCCACGGGATTGACCTTGTGATCACGATACAGCTTGATGAGCTCCTTATTCAATTTATCCCGGTCGTCCTTAAATTTTTCCTGCAGCGCCAGCACCTTTGGCTGGATCTGTTGCATCTGCTTCATCGACTTATAGCTCTTGTACTGTAGCGGCACGAACAGCATCTTGATGCCCATGGTCAACAGAATGATCGTGACACCATAGTTGTGCGTATACTCGTTGATAAAACGCAGCACGTAGAAGATAGGCTTGGCCACTGCCTTGACGACGCTCCAACTGCCGAAAATGAACCACCCGAAATCGATGGTTTCCTCCAGGCCCACGTTCAACGATCGCAACGTGTCATATTCCTTGGGACCTGCGTACAGTTGCAGGTCAATGGTACGTGCGCCGGAAGCCGGCATTCGCACGCCGGCAGAAACGAGTTTGTCGCCCTCTTTCTTCGCCAATGCCGCGCTGGCACCCTGCGGCATCAAGACCGAGAGGAAATACTTGTCCTGGAGGGCAACCCATTGCACCGATCCCTTGCGCTCGAGTTCGAGGTCAGGGGTTTCTTTTTCAACTTTTCCGTCAACCAGTGAGGCCGATCCGATCAAGCCGATGAAACCGTCTCCCCACTCGACAATCCCGAAGTTCGTGCCCAGGACAATGTCGTACCCATCACTCAAACCCTCGACAGTCAAGCTCACGTCGACAAGGTAATTTTCCTGGCGAAACGTGAGGCGCTTTTGTACCGTGAGACCCGATGCGGGGTCCTGGAACCGCAGAGTCACCTGGCCGGTCGGATGGGCGTCATCGAGCGTGGTGAAATTGGTTTCAATCGCATACAGACCTTCGCGCAACGCCTTGTCTGCCGCCGCATTCGACGTTGTGATCGAGAGCGGCTCTTTGAATTTAGCCCCCTGGTACACCAGCTGGACCGGCTTCCCGTCGCTAGCCGATGTGTGATGCCGCTTGAGCTCCCAACTTGAAATCACCCCGCCACGAGCATCGAAGGCCACCCGTATGAAATCGGTCTCAACAGTCACAGTGCGTTCCGTGGCTGGGGTAGAGGCGCGGGCCTCACCGGACGAGGCGGTGTCCGACGAAGCGGATGACAGGGAACGGGAAGGGCTTGCCGTCGTTTCAGCGGGAGGCGTCTCGCTTTCTCGGCGAGAAGCCGTAGTATCCTGGCCCCCTGGCTCTTGCACGGTCGGGGTCGGCGGGAGCAGCCCCAATTGTTTCAGGAGGAGGTCATAGCCCAGGATGACCGCCAACGAGAGCACGAGAAAAATGACGACGCGTTTCTCCATCTCACTCCGCCGTCCCGCGATCCGTGACTTCGTGCATCAGCGGATCGGGTCCCCCAGGGTGAAACGGATGACACCTCAGCAGGCGCCACACAGCCAGACCGCACCCCCGGATAACCCCATAGCGCTCGATCGCCTGGCCCGCATAGTCGGAGCACGTGGGGTCAAAACGGCAGGCTGGCCCAAGCCACGGAGAGATCCAGAACCGGTATCCAGCAATGAGGGCCACGCACACCGCTTTCATGCTATACCTCACGGCCACGGAGCAAACCTTGACGCCGCAGCGTAGCCTGCCACAAGCCTTTCAGTTCTTGGAACGGAAGTGTCAGGGCGTCTCGCTTTGGAAACACGAGCAACGCATGATTGGAGGTCAGCTCGTTTCGAATCTGTCTCGTCAGCTCGCGGAACAGACGTTTGACGCGATTGCGACGGACCGCAATCCCGAACCGTCGCCCCACAATGATGCCGACTCGGCTCGTGCCGCCGTCACTCTTGCACACCAGCAGGTTGAAGCAGGCTGTGGACAGCCGCCGGCCATGCTGCTTCACAAATTCAATGTCGCGGCTCGCGCGAAGAAAAAGGATTCGATCTCCTGCACTCCGTGGCATGATCCGGGAATTCGCAGGGGCCATTGTCCGGACCCCTCCGCTCGATTCTGCGCTCCGAACTCGGCCGGATCGCTCACCGTCAGGCTCTGAAAGAGACGTCCCTGCTTGAGGAAGACAAGAGGGGTGAACTCCGTGCGGCGTCGAGAGCAGTGCTAGACCGTTAAACGCGCGCGGCCCTTGGCTCGGCGGCGGGCTAAGACCTTCCGGCCGTTCTTTGTGCTCATGCGTTTGCGGAATCCGTGTTCGCGCTTCTTTTTGAGGTTCGA
>DASTJX010000187.1:0-7429 GCA_035716265.1 Nitrospira sp. | reverse complement strand
TGTTGGATGTGGTACTCGATCGAGCCGTCCGGGTGGCCGCCCCTCTCTTTATTGCTTGTCTGCTTGTCTTGATCACGCTGGGCACGAGCTGGCTTCTTCACCTGATTGCGGGCCTGTATGACCCCGTCATCCTGGACACTCACACCATAGGCTTAGGAGTGCCGTCCGATGCGTGGGGGCATGCGCGCATTCTTCACAACAGCCCTCTGTTCCTGTTGTTGGAACTCACGTTGTCCCTTGTCGTCTTGGCAGGGGCAATGTCCATCGTCATCAATATCAATAAGTTTTCGCTTCACTCGGTCTACCGCAACCGGCTGATCAGGGCCTATCTCGGTGCCACGCGCCTGCCGGTATATGGTGTCGAACGCCGTCCCAACCTCTTTACCGGATTCGACCTGAGCGACAACGTTCAGCTGCATGAACTCGTAGACACCACTGGACACGTCAAAAAGCCGTTTCATGTCCTTAACATGGCCATTAACCTCGTCCGAGGAGGCAACTTGGCCTGGCAACAACGCAAGGCGCAATCGTTCACGGCTTCTCCGTTCTTTTGCGGCAGTTGGAATCTTGGATACCGACGCGCGAAGCAGTATGGAGCGAATGGGCGGCTCCACAGAGCCATGACCCTGGGAACCGCCATGGCCATCTCCGGAGCCGCCGCAAGTCCCAACATGGGTTACCACTCGGCTCCTGCGGTGACGTTCTTGCTCGCGTTCTTTAACGTCAGGCTGGGCTGGTGGCTCGGCAATCCCGGACCGGCCGGCCGCCACACGTTTGATCAGTCCTGCCCGCGCGTTGCGGTGCGTCCCTTATTCGCCGAAACATTCGGCTTGACCGATGCGAACAATCCTTACGTCTACCTGTCCGACGGCGGCCATTTCGAGAATCTGGGACTCTACGAAATGGTCCTTCGGCGGTGCCACTGCATCGTGATCAGTGACGCGAGTTGTGACACCGCCCGGTCATTTGTGGATCTCGGCAACGCCATTCGGAAAATCCGCATTGATCTCGGAATCGACATCGACATTCCCACCGAACTCCTTCAAGTCCAGCCGGAAAACCGGCTGAGCCGAGCCCACTACGCACTAGGCCTCATCCGCTATGATCAAGTCGATCGGGAAGCTTCTCCCGGCCTGCTAATCTATCTAAAGCCGTCACTGACAGGAAATGAGCCGGCCGACGTGCGGCAATATGCAAGCTGTCATGACGAGTTCCCCCACGAACCGACCGCGGATCAGTTTTTTGACGAATCGCAGTTCGAGTCCTACAGGGCACTTGGTTTTCACATCGCCGAGAAAGTGTTCAGTCAGCCGCTGTCAAAGGGGACCGGACAAGCCGAAGTGCTGTTCGAAGCATTCCGTTCCGGCCGAGGCGGCTAACCTCTCTTTTGAGCTATTCCCAGGCAGGCGTCATCGTGCCGGCGGCGGATCGCCAGTGCGGCGTCCAGGCCAACGCCACGAGCCTGACAGTGACATTCGCCTTGGTAGGCCTGAGAGGAATGGATTGCAGTTTCTCCTGAAGTGGATCGGTCGCCGCCGTGAGTGCGTCACGTTCCGATCCGAATTGGGCTTCCAGATCTGCGAGCTGCTGCTTCAACGCGGCCACATTCTCTTCGGCCATATTCACGTCGCGGGATTCCTTCAGCACACGACCGGCGCCGCGAATTGCCGTCGTCGCCCGGCCAATGTTCGCCGCACTGACGGTTTTTCGGCCCAAGAATGCTCCGAGGATTGACGCGCCAACCGAAATTGCGGCCTGGACTTGACTGGATCTCGACTCGACCTCTTGTTTTTCCCTCTGTTGGTCGGCACGACGGACCCGCTCTTGAAGGGCGGCAATCTTAGGCGCATATTTTCGCCGGAGGGATTCAATGTGCTGGTCACGCCGCTCACGGCCCGCCTGGTGCAGACGAACACGAAAGTCGCGCTCCGATTCTCCCGGCCTCGACACTTCGTTCGAAGTTGGGCTCCTGAATAACTCCAGTTGTTGCGTCCGGAAGAGCCAGCCTGCGAACTCTTTCTTCCAAAGGTCGTAGCTCTTGGCTTTGGTCGCGCTGAGCGGCACCGGGGCAAATTGCGCTTCTTCTTCGGGAGTTTGCTCGAGATCCGCCGGTGATACTCTCGTGGCCGCGCCCTGCTCCCAATCGAGGGCGATTGCTCCGTCGGTCACAGCGGCCAGAATATGAAAGTCCCGCGTCGTCTCGATGCCATTCTTGCCGTCGACGAAGCGCACCTGGCCGGCGCCCAGCACCATGGGTACATAAACCAGGCGAGAGTCGTCCGGCCCCCTTCCACGCAGCGGCACAAAGAACTGCGCTACTTCGGGATCCACGATCGGCCGCGACTCGAGCGTACTTTGCCGAGCACTGTCCCCTGCTTGAGAGGCCGCCTTCGAAGCATGTGACTCGGTTCTGCGCGGATCCATTAATGTCTTGATCTGCGAGCGGGTGAGCGGGCCTCGGAGGTAGGAGAGAGACCAGCGCGTTTCGAACACGACCGGCTCGTCCTCGTGGACGTTATGCATCAAGAAGATGCGAGATCCGAGTCCTGCCAACGTTTGTTCCATACGGCTCTTGTCGAATGTCTTGCCTGCGCTAACAGAGGCGCCATCTAAACCTTCGAGCACACGCGCTTTGTCACGCTCCGTCTGGAGCCGGCCGATGAACCAGGTGCCGGTGTTGGCCAAGCCTTTGTAATCAAGATCCACCGGATTCTGTGTCGCCAATACAACCCCCAGCCCGAATGCCCTGGCCTGCTTGAGTAACGTCATCAGCGGCAGCTTCGAGGGCGGATTTGCGACCGGTGGAAAGTAGCCGAAGATCTCGTCCATGTATAACAGCGCGCGTAGGCTGGTGGTTCCGGGCTGGCCACGCATCCACCCGACCACCTGGGTCAGTAACAAGGTGACAAAAAACATCCGTTCGGCGTCGCTCAGATGCGCGATCGAGAAAATTGCCAGACGCGGCTTGCCTGTTGGCGTGTAGAGCAGTTCTTGGACGTCCAACGCAGCTCCGCTCAACCAGGCCTGGAAACCCGGCGCAGCCAGCAGGTTGTTCAGCTTCATCGAGAGCGCAAACCGTTCCTTGGAAGGAAAGAACGCATCGACGTCCAAGACGCCGATCTTTCGCACCGGAGGCGACTGGATGACGTGAATGAGGGCCGCCAGGTCAAGATCCTCTTTTCGCCGCCATTTTTCATTGAGAATCGTCGATATCAGGATATGCTCTCGGCTTTGAATCGGATCGGCTTCCACACCGATCAATCCCAGCAGACCGGTCACGGTCGTACTAATCCGTTCCCGTAGCAATTCTTCGTCGTTGCGGATATCGTCGGGAGGAGCCGCAAATGACTTGAGGATGGAGACTGGTAAGCCTGCATGACTCCCGGGCGTGTAAATCACCGCGTCGGCGGAATCCTGAAACCGCTTGATGCGGGCCCCATCCTCCTGCCACGATGCAAGGCCATTTTTCCAATGAGCCGCCTGCTGCGCCGCATACTCATCGGGCGGCAGCCCATTTTTGCGTGCCTCGTCTTCATTGATCCACGGTCGAAATTCTTCAGCGGTGAGGCCGGGAAAGGTGAGAAGTAGATTCGCGAGGTCGCCCTTCGGATCGATGAGAATCGCCGGTACATTGTCGATCGCGGCCTCTTCGATGAGGGACAAACACAGCCCCGTCTTGCCGCTCCCCGTCATGCCCACGCAAACCGCATGGGTCACCAGGTCCTTCGAGTCATACAGAATCCACCCGGTCTTCCTTTGCTTGATGACCGGGTCATAAGGCCGACCAAGATAGAAGACGCCCAGCCGCTCAAAATCTTCTTTGTTCGCTGAATCGTCAACCGACCTCGCCGCTGCCGGTGACGGCTTTCTCCGTGGCATCGATCCTCGAGCCGGAAGGGATGAAGAAGTGACGAAGCATTGTAGGTCGGACGGTGAGCCGCTTCAAGACCGACTGCAAGGGAGAAATGCCATGTTCGGGTAGACAGGAAGGCGAGAGAAGAACCGGGAGGCAGCCATCCGGCCGTCTCCCGGCGTGAAAGGCTAGCTACCGCACGCAATCTTCATCGATTCGATGTCGTCTTTCATATTCATTTTGCCGAGATTCGGTACCCTCTGGCCCGGTGCAAATGCGAGCTCTGTCCCTTTGAAATCTTTGTCCGAGTAAGCTTTGACCTTCGCGTTGGAACCCACAATCACGCTTTCGATGTCGTTGTTCCAGTTCTTTCCACCCAGGTCTTTCAGTGACGCAAATTCTTTGGGGCCTTGTATCTTGTAATGAGCGTCGTCCATGTCGAAATCATCATCATCGAAGACTTCAATGTAGCAATTCTTATCGATTACCTGTGTTTCAAGATCTGCGGCGAACGCCGGTACGACGCTCAACCCAATGGCGGCAATCATCGACAGTCCAAGTCTCAGCGATAACATAATCCACTCCTTTATATTGTGAGCAATCCTCACTCGGTGCGTGGTTATCGAAGGATGCCTAGAAACCACAACACGACCAGCAGGCTCACTGGCACTCCGAGCAGCCACAAAATGACGCCTTTCCCCATGGCTCCCATGTGTTCCTCCGTATGACGTCTTCCGCAATCTTTTACTGCATCAACGAAGGTTCTTGAGTCATGACCCGATTCAACACGCTGACCATGCGCAGATGGGCGCGGTGGTCTTGGACCAAGTCAGTTGCGAATAACTCCGCATGCCGCTGCTGCAAGACCTTTCCGAAGGCACCATGGTTGGCCTCAGGCACGCCGTACAGGGTCGCTAGTGACGTCACATATTGCCCGCTTCCTGCTGCGGCTTCCTGGCGAAGATTTTCATACGCCACTCCGGCGAACAGGTTGACCTTATGCTCCTGCTTCACCAGGCCATCTACCGTAAACAGGTCGTTCGGCGTAGTGCTCGAGAAGAAGTTGACTGTCGTGTCGATCGTTGCCTTGGTCGTGTTGCAGGCCGCAAGGTTCAATCCAAACACGATGATTCCACAAGTGGTCAAGACTCGACGTGCCACATTAGGTAACATTGCTCCTCCTTTCGGGTAATAAGTCGGTAGAAAAAGCGGACCCGCAGGACCGCTCAATTCGCCCTAGGCGTAGTACTATCGAACTCCCAGATTCTGGAGTAAGCAAGGGACGGGCCGAACTTGAATGTCACGGCAAACTAGGGTGTCTCCGCAGGAAGACATCACTTCGCCGCTTGTTTTAGGCCCTGCACCGTGGACAAGTTGTCCCCTTTCCGGGACAGGTTGGATGATGCATTACACAGTGCCGGTAGAGAACTGAGGAGCGTTCGTATGAGGTAAACATGACAAAATGTAGTGGGCGAGAATCATCGGTAGTCGGGCCAGAGGCTTATCTCACTCCTGCCTCTTTGAGAACATGGCCTGTGTAAGAACACTTCACCTTGGCAATGTCTGCGGGCGGCCCTTCGGCCACAATTTCGCCGCCGCGGTCTCCTCCTTCGGGACCGAGATCGAGAATCCAATCGGCGTTCTTGATTACGTCAAGATTGTGCTCAATGACCAGCACCGTGTTGCCCGCTTCGACGAGCCGATCCAGGACATCGAGCAACCGCTGCACGTCCGCGAAGTGCAGCCCGGTGGTGGGTTCGTCGAGAATGTACAGCGTCCGTCCGGTCGCGCGCTTGGACAATTCGCGAGACAATTTTACCCGCTGAGCCTCTCCCCCGGAGAGGGTAGTCGCGGACTGCCCGAGCTTCACATAATGTAGACCGACGTCATGCAGTGTCTGCAATTTTGCTTTGATGAGCGGGATGTTCTCGAAAAATCCGAGTGCTTCCTCTACCGTCATGTTCAGCACATCGGCTATGCTTTTGTCCTTGTAAAGGATCTCCAGAGTCTCGCGGTTGTAGCGTTGCCCTTTGCACACCTCGCAAGTCACGTACACATCGGGCAGAAAATGCATTTCAATCTTGATCAATCCGTCGCCCTGGCAGGCTTCGCATCGGCCGCCTTTGACGTTGAAACTGTACCGGCCCGGCGTATATCCGCGCACGCGCGATTCGGGCAGATTGGAGTACAGATCGCGAACGTATCCGAACAGTCCCGTATACGTCGCGGGGTTCGATCGCGGCGTCCGCCCAATCGGCGACTGATCGATGTCGATCACCTTGTCCAGCGCAAGCACACCGTGCAGATTGATGCATCCATCAATCTTCGGTTTCTTGTGATAGAGGAGCTGTGAGAGCGAGTGGAACAGCACCTCGAGCACCAGAGTGCTCTTGCCAGATCCCGAAACGCCGGTGACGCAGGTCAAGAGTCCCAAGGGAATTTTTGCCGTGACGTTCTTGAGATTGTGTTTATGCGCGCCGACCACGGAGAGAAACCCCTTCGGTTTCCGATCGCGCGGCGGCACCGAGACTGACTGTACGCCCCGCAGGTAGTGCCCCGTCAGGGAGCGGGCATCGCTCATGATCTGTTGAGGCGTGCCCTGTGCGATGATGTGGCCGCCATGGGCCCCTGCCCCGGGGCCCATATCAAGAATGTGATCAGCGGCCATCATCGTCTCGGCGTCGTGTTCGACCACGACGACAGTATTTCCGAGGTCGCGCAATCGCAAGAGCGTCTGTAGCAGCCGCCGGTTATCCCGTTGGTGAAGTCCGATGGACGGTTCATCGAGTATGTAGAGGACACCGACCAGTCCCGAGCCGATCTGCGTCGCCAATCTGATGCGCTGTCCTTCTCCACCGGACAGCGTTGCCGCCGCCCGGTCGAGCGTCAGATAGTCCAATCCTACATTGACTAGAAAGCCGAGCCGCTCTCTGATCTCCTTTAAGATCCTATGGGCAATCACCATCTCGCGCTCGGTGAATGTAAGCGACGCAAAGAATTCGGCTGCTGCCCTGACCGACCGGCCCGTGACGTCTGCAATCGACTGCCTGGCAATCTTGACGGAGAGGCTTTCGGCCCTGAGCCTGGCACCATGACAGGCCTCGCAGGCTTCCAGCAGTGTGAGGTCCTGGTCGTCAGTGGCGTCCGGCGGCATCGCATACCCGATGCCGTCGCAAGCCGGACAGGCCCCGTGCGGACTGTTGAAGGAGAAGATGCGCGGCGTGATCTCCGGATAACTGACGCCGCACCTGATGCAGGCGAGCTTCTCACTGTACAAGAGGGTCTTCCCCTCCTCCGTCAGCACGCCGACGAGCCCGCCAGTGAGCTTCAGCGAGGTTTCCACGGAGTCGGCCAACCGGCGCACCAACGCATCGCCGGGCTTCATCACCAGGCGATCCACAACGATCTCGATGGTGTGTTTCTTCTGTTTATCGAGCGTCAGGTCGTCTCCCAGATCCACCGGCTTGCCGTCGATCCGCGCCCGGACATAGCCGGCCCGCCGCATTTCCAATAGCTCTTTTCGATATTCGCCTTTCCGGCCGCGGACAATCGGGGCCAAGACTTGGAACTTACTAC
>DASTJX010000186.1:0-7448 GCA_035716265.1 Nitrospira sp. | reverse complement strand
GCTCTCAGGCCCAAGAATCCTGCGCGCCTGTGCCACAGGCAAATCTTTTTGACCCAGATGGACACCATCGGCATCCAGGGCCAGGGCCAGGTCACAACGGTCATTCACGAGGAAGAGCACGTCCAGTTCTCTCGCTCGGTTCCGGAGGGGCAGGGCCTCGCCAAAGGCCTCTTTCATGGATGCGGTCTTATTGCGATATTGGAAGATTGTGACACCCGAGGCGGCGGCTCCATTCAACAGGTCAATGAGCGGGCGATCGGGCCGCACCGACGAGTCGAGAATGACGTACAGTCCGGACAGCGTATGTGTGCGTTGGTCCCGGGACATGGTAGGTGCATTGTACCGTGAGACGTGAAACAGACGCCAGGAACAGCGCATGCACATGACCCGTCTCTGGCCCGAGCAGTCACCAGGGCTGCCATCCAGCCTTCCTGTGCCGCCGACTCAGAAAGCCGAGGCGCTCGTTCGCACCGTCCCCGGTGGGTAGGTGTGTGATTGCGCGTTGCGCGGCCACGCAGGCATGAGCGGCACCATTATTGGTCGAGTGAGAATGGACTGCGGCTAGCTGGCGAGGAAGCGTTCGAGGTAGGTTGTCGATACGTGGCCTTTTTGGAAGTCCGGATCATTGAGAATGCGTTTGTGAAGCGGAATGGTCGTCTTGATGCCCTCGATGACGAACTCGTCGAGTGCCCGCCGCATCCGGGCCATGGCTTCTTGTCGGTCGCGACCATGCGTAATGACCTTGGCGATCATGGAATCATAATGGGGAACGACTACGGCATTGGATTCCATTGCCGAATCGACCCGCACTCCGAAACCGCCCGGTGCGCAGTATCTGGTAATGACGCCGGGTGACGGAGTGAACTTTTCCGGATCTTCGGCATTGATCCGGCACTCAAGGCTGTGGCCGGTGAGTCGGATATCGGGTTGTCTGAACGAGAGGGGTTGTCCATTGGCGAGCGTAATCTGTTCCTTGATGAGGTCAATCCCCGTGACCATCTCCGTAATGGGATGCTCCACCTGGATGCGGGTGTTCATCTCCATGAAGAAGAAGTTGTGGTCCTTGTCGAGCAGGAATTCCACGGTGCCCAGATTTCGGTAGTGAACGGCCTTGACCGCTTCAACCGCTACGCGTCCAATTTCACGCCGGAGCTTTTCATCCATCGCCGGCGAAGGGGTTTCTTCAACAAGCTTTTGATGACGGCGCTGAATCGAACAATCGCGTTCGCCCAGATACACGACGTGCCCCCGCGCATCGGCGGCGATCTGAACTTCGATATGACGGGGCTCGAGAAAGTACCGCTCAAGGTACACACTGTCGTTGCCGAACGTGGACTTCGCTTCCGCCTGAGCTGCCTGGAAAGCCCGTCCCAATTCGTCGGTGCTGTTGACGACGCGCATCCCGCGCCCGCCACCGCCCGCCGCGGCCTTGATGATTACCGGATAGCCGATCTTGGCGGCCGCCTCGCGGGCCTCCTGTTCGCTCTTGAGTCCGCCCGGACTGCCGGGGGTGACGGGAAGCCCTCGCCGAGCCACGATCTCTCTGGCCTTGGCCTTATCCCCCATGAGTGCGATGTTTTCGGAAGTTGGACCGATGAATTTCACGCCGATGGACTCACAGACTTCCGCGAAGTGTGCGTTCTCGGACAGGAAGCCGTACCCCGGGTGAATGGCATCCGCCCCGGTAATTTCTGCGGCGCTCAGGACGTTCGGGATATTGCGATAACTCAACGCGGACTCGGCGGGGCCCACGCAGATGCGCTCATCCGCGGCGCGCACGTGCATGCCGGCCGCATCAGCCTCCGAGTGGATAGCGACTGTTTTGATGCCGAGTTCTTTGCACGCGCGTATCACCCGCAGTGCGATTTCTCCCCGATTTGCAACGAGTACTTTCTTGAACACGGTCACATCTCCGTCATGACACGAGGGGAAGGGTTCTCACTGAACCAAGTGAGATGAGCGCGCCTGGATCAAGGGGTCGCTTTGGGATCGATGAGGAAGAGCGCCTGGCCGTACTCAACGGGCTTGGTGCTTTCCACGAGTATCTTCGTGATGCGCCCGTCCACCTCCGACTCAATTTCATTCATCAATTTCATCGCTTCTACGATACACAGGACCTGCCCCCTTTTCACAACATCGCCTTCTTCCACGTAAGGATCGGCGTCCGGGGAGGGCGACCGATAGAAGGTGCCGACAATCGGCGACGTAATGGTAATGTGACCGGCGGTGTCTTCGGCGAGTTCATTGGGCGGGGTGGCGTGTGGTGAGACGGTTTGGCCCGTGCCCTGCCCGGCTTCACTGACGGCTGCGGAAACGGTTTTCACTGCGGCCTCATGGCGGACTCTGATGCGTACCCCTGCCCGCTCAATCTCCAGTTCCGTCAAATGGTTCCGTTTGAGGAGGTCGATCATGTCCTGGATTTGCCGTTGCTGCGCGGCCGCATCTTGGGCGCTCGTCGCGCCGGCGAAAGATCCAGGCAGCACGATCGGGGTTCCATGCCGTTTTGATGTGCGAGGTTTCTTCCGGCTCACCGGACCCGCTCCACGTAGGCTCTCGTACGGGTGTCGATTTTAATGATGGTCCCGACTTCCAAGTACAGCGGCACCTTGATGGTTGCGCCGGTCTCGACAACTGCGGGTTTGGTGCCTCCGGACGCCGTATCCCCGCGCACTCCTGGTTCGGCATCCACCACCTTGAGTTCGATGAAAATCGGCAGCTCGACATCGATCGGACGATGCTCGTAAATAAGAATCTTTACGTTCATGTTCTCTTTGAGGAGATCGGCATTGTCTCCGAGCTGCTTTTTTTCGAAGGTCAACTGCTCATAGCTCTCCGTGTCCATGAACGTGTATTCGTCGCCGGTGGCATACAAGAACTGCATTTCCCGTTCTTCCAGGTCTGGTTCTTCAAACCGCTCACCCGATCGGAAGGTGCGGTCCAACACGTTGCCGGAGAGATAGCTCTTCAGCTTGGTTCGGACGAAGGCGCCGCCCTTTCCCGGCTTCACATGTTGAAATTCGACGATGTAATACGGCTCGCCGTCAACTACGAGGCGTACACCGCCGCGAAAATCAGTCGTGGAAATCACTCGTTACTCCCTTCACCGTCAATGAGGTTGACCGCTTCCCTATCGTGAGGCCCGTTTCTGCCGGCGTGACGCCGTTGAAGAGTTCTTGAGCTTTCTGGTCCCTGCTAAATGGTCGTGGAGACCCCGAAGCGCGAGCAAATAGCCAGATGGTCCCAACCCGGAAATCTGGCCCAATGCCACTCCCGCCACATGGGAATGATGTCGAAATGATTCGCGCTGATGGATGTTCGACAGGTGGACTTCGACGGTGGGCAGGCCCACAGCTGAAATCGCATCGCGGATCGCAATGCTCGTATGGGTGTAGGCGGCCGGATTGATGATGATGCCTTGATAGCCGCTTCCGCTCTCCTGAATCCAGTCCACCAGTTCGCCCTCGCTGTTCGATTGGCGAATATCGATGTGCAACCCTAAGTCTTCGGCCAGCGTCGTTAAGGCCGAGTCAATCGTCTCGAGCGATTGTGTGCCATAGATGGACTGTTCCCGGGTGCCGAGCAAATTTAAGTTGGGTCCATGTAATACGAGTATCCGCGCCATGATCAGCCGATGTATTCAAACCTGGTGGTGTTCGTGCCGGCAGCGTTAGGAGAGGGGCATTGTAACAGGCTGCTACAGAGTGGTCAAACTGTCGAAAGATATTGAGAACTTATGAGCCGGAGTACATCTCTCCTGTCGGTCGATCTCGGCGCTGCCGCTCTAGTGAGCGCAACCACGCCTCGAGCTGGACGACGGTATCAGCCTGACTCGGCAGCCTTGACGCAGTGGTCACCGCGTTGGGATCCGGATAGGCGACACCCTCAGGTGGAGTCTGATCGCCCAACGGAATGAGCGGCTTTCCGGCGTCACTGTCAGGATCGGACGATGAGGGTTTCTCAAGCGCAGCAGCTGGCCCGCCCGCGGTTTTTATGTTCGGTGCCGCAGATTCTATGACTTCCGCAAATTTCTGGTGCGAGGCGCCTTGTAATGTCTCAGATTCTTGGAGGCCCAAAGATGCCTGGAGGGAGAGCGCCTCCTCGTCCCGAGGGTTCATCGCCAAGATCACGCGACAGGATTTGAGGGCTTCTTCGGTCAGTCTTTGCGCCGCATAGATCTTCATCAACGTCCGATGCGCGCGGAGATTTTCCGGACTCAGCTTGACGGCGCCCTCGAGGACCGCCCTCGCCTTGGTCGACTGATTCAGTTGGTCATACGCCCGTCCCAACACCACCATGGCCGTGATGAATCCAGGGTAGTGCTTCAGACCGTCTTCCAGTACGCCGACGGCTTCCTCCCACATTCCCGCCTTGCAATATTCTTCCGCGAGTGGAAGAAAAGCCTTTGAACGTGGATTCATCGCCAGTTGCGTGGCGAGTCGATCGATTTCCAACGCGCTCGCAATATTTTTCTGAGGGGGCATCGTCAATCCCTTGTATGAAGATCGCTGTGTACCCGGGCAGGAGCATTCGCGAGCAACCGGCCTGCGGCATCTAGAATGTCGTTCGCCAAATCCCGTTTGGACTTCAACGGAATGTCCGTCGTGCGACCGTCTCGGTCGATCAGCGTGGCGGCATTGAAGTCGCTGCCAAATCCAGCTCCTGCCTTGCTCACATCATTCGCGACGATTAAGTCCAATCCTTTCGACGCGAGTTTCGCTCGAGCCTGGGGCAGGAGATCACGAGTTTCCGCCGCAAAGCCGACCAGCACTTGAGTGGTGCGCCGGCCTGAAAGCGTCGAAAGAATGTCGATGGTCTGCTCGAGTTCGAGCGTCGCAGATCGTCTACCTCGCTTCTTCAATTTCTGAGGAGCGACCCGTTTGGGTCGAAAGTCTGCCACGGCGGCGGCCATGATGACCACCGTAGACCAGGTGAGTCTGCTGCTGAGCTGCTTCGTCATCTCTTCAGCTGTCTCGACGGGAATGACTTCGACTCCTCTTGGCGGGGGAAGTGAAGTAGGGCCACTGACCAGTATGACATCAGCGCCACGCTTCCGTGCTGCTTCAGCGATGGCATAGCCCATCTTGCCCGACGACCGGTTCGAGAGGTAGCGCACCGGATCGATGGGCTCTTGTGTCGGTCCAGCCGACAGCAAGACCCGTTGACCCTGCCAGTCCCGCTTCGGAGTGAGTACGGCACGCACGGCGTCCAGAATCCGTTCCTCTCCAGCCATTCGCCCTTGACCGATCCGACCGGAGGCGAGCGGGCCTTCTTCCGGATCAACGATGATCGCACCACGTGCCCGTAATGCCTCCACATGGGCGATGACGGTGGGGTGGGACCACATACCGCCATCCATTGCGGGAGCACAGACGAGCGGGCATCGCGCGGTCAAGAGCATGGTTGACAGCAAGTCATCGCCCATTCCGAGAGCCGCCTTTGCCAGAAAATTTGCGGTTGCGGGTGCGATCACAATGACGTCGGCGTGCTCGGGCAGTGAGAGATGTTTCATTTCCTGATGCGCTTGGAACAGGTCTGCGGTGACCGGCCGTCCAGATAGAACTTCAAAGGTCAACGGAGTCACGAACTTCATAGCAGAGCGGGTCATGGCCACGTCGACCACGGCCCCTTCACGCGCGAGGGTACGCAGCAGAGTCACCGCCTTGTAGGCGGCGATACTTCCCGTCACGCCGAGCACGATGCGTGCGCCGGTGAGTGTAGGGTTTCTGACACGGCCTTCCATACACTATTCTTCTGCGTCTCCTGGCGCCGGCTTGGGACTGTCGTCCACGTAGACGCTGAGTTCCTTTTTAATTTCCCTCGCGTCTTCTCCCGTCATCATGGCCATGCGCTCCGTCTCACCTTCTTTGCCGCGCTTGGCTTCCTTCATCGCGTCTCGCGCATCTTTCCCGATCAGGTATTTCGCTTCCCCGCGCAGCACTTCGTCCAGAGCAATGGTGGTCTCCTTGGTGAAGCGCGACATCCCAAAGGGACGCGATCCCTGCACAATGTGTTTCGCGCGCTGGGCAGCGACAATGACGAGACGGTGCCGGGAATCAAACTCGTCCGGGGTGTATTGAGGTAACAGGCTGAGCATGTCGATCATGGATCTGTACTCCTTGGGGTTATGGATGATCTTTACGATCTCCGGGTTTGGCCTCGTCGTCCAGAATGAAGTTTTTTTCAATCCAGGCCATGTTGAGCCGCTTTGTTTTCAACCGTTCTCCTAGAAAAATACTTTCGAGATCTTGCAATGAGCGCGTCAGATCATCGTTGCGAACAATGTAGGCATACTCTCGATAGCTCCACACTTCCTCTTTTACCTTTTGCAGTCGCCGCTGAATTTCCTCAGAGGAATCGGAGGCGCGAGTCAGTAGGCGCTGGCGGAGCACGGTCATTGAAGGCGGAAGGATGAAGATCGACACGGCGTCGTCGAACTTCTTTTTCACTTGCAACGCTCCCTGCACGTCGATCTCCAACAACACGTCGATGCCTTGCTCGATCTTGTCGGCCAGCATCCTTCTCGGGGTCCCGTACAAGTGGCCGTATACGCGTGCCCACTCGACAAACTCATGCCGGTCGATCATCGCTTGGAAGGTGGCATCGTCGGTAAAATGATACTCACGGCCGTGTTCTTCGCCGGGACGAGGCTTCCTCGTCGTGTAGGACACCGAGTGCCAGAGTTCAGGAATGTTCGCCACGAGCTGCTTGCACAATGTGGTTTTCCCGGTACCGGACGGTGCGGAAATAATAAAGAGAATCCCCCGCCGTTCCGTGGAAGATCGGACCGGGCCGGAAGGCATAGGAGTGGTGCTTGACCTGCTCATTCGACGTTTTGGACCTGCTCTCGGATGCGTTCCAGTTCGGCTTTCAGTTGAATCACATGCCCTGTGATGGCGGCATCGTTCGCCTTCGAGCCGATCGTATTGACCTCCCGACCCATTTCCTGGAGCAAGAACTCGAGTGTTTTACCTACAGATTCCGCACGGTTAAGCTGCTGTTCAAACTGTAGCATATGGGAGTCCAGTCTGACTATTTCTTCCGTAATGTCGCCACGGTCGGCATAGACGGCCAATTCCTGGTGCAATCGCGGAAGATCGGGCGGCTCTGTTCCGAGCAGCTTGGCGATGCGTTCTTTCATCCTTTCGAAGCTTTCCTGCACGACGATGGGCGAGCGACTCGCCACGGCAGACCGGTGATCCTTCATCGTCTCGAGGCGTTTCCTCGTATCCTTGGCCAGGGCAAGGCCTTCCTGCTTTCGCATGTGATGCAGGTCGTCCAACGCCTGATTGGCGAGTTGTTGAACCATCCTGGCCAATTCAGGCTCTTCGGGAGGCTGGTCTGAGACGGACACGACATCACGGAGTCCCGCGATCAGGGCCACATCAATAGGCCCGCTCAGTTTGAGAGAGGCTTTTAGCGTACGGAGGGCGTGATGGTACTGTTTTGCC
>DASTJX010000185.1:0-12258 GCA_035716265.1 Nitrospira sp. | reverse complement strand
GGTCGATATCCGTCGTGCGCAACGTGACGTGATCGACGACAGGGGAGAACCCCACTCCGGCCTCGTCCAGTAGCCCTTTGAGGATCTTGGCGGCCCGGTTGCGCGCCACGTATTCCACGACCATCCGTTCCAGTAACCCATCGAGTTCACGATTCTTCTCCATGATGGCGTCCTCTTGCCAAAAAGTCCGATCATCCGAACTTGATGCCCTGAGCGAGCGGCAGATCCGTGCCCCAATTTACCGTGTTGGTCTGACGTCGCATATAGGCTTTCCAGGCGTCCGACCCCGCTTCGCGACCGCCGCCCGTTTCCTTCTCTCCACCGAATGCCCCGCCGATCTCGGCACCGGACGTGCCGACATTGATATTCGCGATGCCGCAATCACTGCCTGACGCCGAGACGAACCGCTCGCTGTGGCGCAGATCATTCGTAAACATGGCGGAGGATAACCCTTGCGGGACCCCGTTTTGGATGGCGATGGCTTCGTCCAGCGTCCGGAAGGTCATCGCATATAGAATGGGTGCGAACGTTTCCCGTTGCAGGAGTGGCCAGTGTGGCTGCGCCCGGACGATTGTCGGTTCGACAAAATATCCGGGCCTTGTCAGCACGCGCCCGCCGTAGAGAATCTCCCCGCCTTCCTTTTTGATTTCGTCGATGGCCGCGCGATAGGCTTCGACGGCCACCTGATCGATGAGCGGCCCGAGCAGGACATCCGAATCCAATGGATTGCCGATGCGCACCTGCTTGTAGCCGTTGACCAACCGGTCGAGAAGTTGCTCAGCGCATGCCTCGTGCACGAGCAAACGTCGTGTGGTCGTGCAGCGCTGGCCAGCCGTCCCGACCGCTCCAAAGACGATCGCCCGTACCGCCAGGTCGAGATCTGCGCTGTGATCCACGATGACCGCGTTATTGCCGCTGAGCTCGAGCAGCGTCCGACCCAACCGTTGCGCCACGGTGGAGGCTACATGACGGCCGACCGGCACGGATCCCGTAAAGGAGATCAATGGCAAGCGCGGATCGCGAACCATCGTTTCTGCGAGCGGTGCCTGATCGGTGATGAACAGCGAAAAGATACCCGTATAGCCGTGCTGCTCCATGACCTGGTTGCAAATCTGTTGGATGGCAATCGCGCAAAGCGGCGCTTTTGGCGACGGTTTCCAGATGACCGGATCGCCGGCGATGGCGGCAAGGAAGGCATTCCACGCCCAGACCGCGACGGGAAAGTTAAAGGCCGTGATGACCCCGACCGGACCCAGCGGATGCCACTGCTCGCTCATGCGATGAGACGGTCGCTCAGACTGCATGGTGGCGCCATAGAGCATGCGCGATTGCCCGACGGCAAAATCGGCCATGTCGATCATTTCCTGCACTTCCCCGTCTCCCTCGGCCTTGATCTTACCGACTTCAAGGGAGACGAGCGTGCCGAGTTGATCCTTCTTGGCACGCAGGGCTTGTCCGATGAGGCGAACGAGTTCGCCTCGCTTCGGAGCGGGTACCATGCGCCACGTGGCAAACACGTCACGTGCGTGACTCGCGATGTGCTCGTAGTCGGCTGCCGAGCAGGAACGGACTGCGGCGATGGCTTCACCGGTCGCCGGGTTTACGGACTGGATCAGGGAACCGGTCGTATGGTCCGACCACCAGTGCTTGCCCGTGCTGCCGCCCGCGTTCACGGCTTGGATACGCAAGTCCCTCAGCGCCGCTTGGACCGTGCTCATCGGAAACATGCTCCAAAGTCGTTGCTCAGGAACTCCTGCAGGCCGATGGATTCCTGCGTGACGAAGCCGCGGTAGGCCGCTGGATTGCTCAGGACAAGGTCCATGACGCAACAGACGCTCGAGGCCGTCGTGACCTGAATGGCGGACCACAATTTTCCCTTGATGCATTGGGGATAGATTTTCTTCACGTAGTTTTCTTCGAACAATTGACCGTGTTGCGTGCCTGTGACGGAGGCATAGATCAGCACGACATCCTGAAGCGTCTGCGGAATGGCACGTTCCAGGATACGCTTGAGCGTCTGACGATCCTCATTGAGTTTGAGGTCCTTCATCAGCAGGTGAATTTTTTCGCAATGACCGGGGTAACGAAGTGTTTTGTAATTCATGGTCTTTACCGAACCGACCGAGCTGTCGGCGAGGGTGCCCAATCCTCCCGACGTATTGAACGCCTCGTATAACAATCCGTCCAGCTCGATCGTTTCATAGCCTTCCAGAGGCTGGAGCGGAACTTTGCCGCCGTCTTCAATTCCATAACAGAGATTGCCGTATTCGTTGATCAGGCCGTCAGTCGACCAGGTCAGCGAATACTTCAGCGCGTTGCTGGGATGCACGGGCAGAGCGCCGACGCGCATTTTGACATGATCCAGGGTTTCGAAATGAGTCATGAGTTCGTGTGTCACGATGCTGATAAACCCCGGTGCCAGACCGCACTGCGGCATGAAGGCACGAGCAGCTCCCGCGCTCAGCGTGCGGATCTGATCCGTGACCTCTACGTCCTCCGTCAAGTCGAAGTAGTGGCATCCATGCTTCAGCGCAAGGGCCGCGACGGTGTGATTGCAGAAATAGGGGAGACTGGAAATGATGGCATCGACCGGGTGAGCGGATAGATACGTCTTGACGCTCTCGGGATGGCCTACATCGAGTACGGCTGGGGTGACACGGGAGAGCCCGAGGTCTTCCACCAGATGCTTCGGTGGATCGAGCGTCATGTCGCCAAGGTGGACCTTATACGCTCCCTGTTGTGAGAGCAGGCAGGCGACCAGCGAGCCGATCTTCCCCGCGCCGAGGACCAGGACCCGATGCATCGCACAAGCCCCCCTTTGACATTAGTATACTCTTGTCCGCCGGTTTGAACAGGTCTCGGACAAATTGCGGGGGGTCTTACGCTGAGGAGTCGGGTTCTGTTGAGTCGATGACATACTGCGTACGGCTGGAAGAAGACCGTGTCTCCGTCTGGCGAAAGGGCGGAATGTCCGCCCTCAGACGTTTGAACAGCAGGGCCATCTTCATGGTCGCCGGCACTTCGCAGAGCCAGACATGCATGCCGGATTCCAGCTCGTCAAAATGCCGCTGGACGCGAAAGCCGGGCTGCTCCATAAAATAGGCCGACAGGAATCCGTTCACGGCCTGCACCACCCAGGCGTGTTGCTTCGTGTAACGATAGCTGAATCGCAACTCGACGATCGCACTGTCAGGCTCCATCCGAGGCACTGTACCAATTCCGTCATTGAGACTGCGACAGGAATCTGTGTATGGTGGACAAGATGCTCTCACATCAAAGAAAGGTGATCATACTGCCCCGGCTGGAGCCTATGGAGCCATGACGCTTTCCACATACAATGGCGTGACCATGCCGACCTTGATGTATGGAACGGCCTGGAAGAAGGAGGCGACGACCCGGCTCGTCATCGAAGCCATCACCGCAGGCTTTTCGGCCATCGATACTGCCAACCAGCTCATCCATTACGACGAGGCGCGGGTGGGCGAGGCCTTATTGAGCCTGGCGCAGGGCGGGCATACGAGAGACCGGTTATTTCTCCAAACCAAATTCACACCCGTTAACGGGCAGGACCATCGGACTCCCTACGACGCCGGAGCGCCGATTACGATGCAAGTCCGCCAATCGTTCGAGAGTTCGCTCGACCATTTACGCACGGATTACCTCGATTCGTATGTCCTCCACGGGCCGTACTCTCGCGGCGGATTGGGGCCGGAAGATTGGGAAGTGTGGTCGGCCATTGAATCATTATATGCCAGCGGCAGGACCAAGCTCATCGGCGTGAGCAACGTGACGGCCGGACAGCTGGCGCTGTTGTGTGAACGGGCGACACATCGACCGATGGTGGTCCAAAACCGCTGTTACGCCGCATTCGGATGGGACAAGGCGGTACGTGATCTTTGTCGAGCCGAACAGATCGTGTATCAGGGCTTTTCGCTGTTGACGGCCAATCGGGAAGTGTTTGCCGACGCGGACATGCGTGCCATGGCGGCGAAATACGGCACCGGTGTGGCCCAGATCGTATTTCGCTTCGCGATGCAGGTCGGCATGCTGCCTCTGACCGGCACGACCAACCGTGAGCATATGACCGCCGATTTGCAATGCGACCGCTTCACGCTCACGCCGGACGAGGTGCAGCGGATCGACACGATCGGTCTTTAACCGGTGGCGTGTGTGGCGTCACGCCGCACAGCCGCTTCGCCAGATGGAGTCGTGATGCAATATGTTCACCTGGGTCGATCAGGCGTGAAGGTGAGCCGGCTGTGCCTCGGCACGATGAATTTTGGCCCGGAGACGACCGAAGCCGACAGCGCAGCCATCATGGACCGGGCTCTTGAGCTGGGTATCAATTTCTTTGACACGGCGAATGTCTATGGTTGGAAGATCGGCGAAGGCTGGACAGAACAGATTATCGGCCGTTGGTTTGCGCAAGGCGGCGGCCGCCGGGAAAAAGTGGTCTTGGCGACGAAGCTGTATGGACGGATGGGCGATTGGCCGAACCAAGCGCGTCTGTCGGCCCTGCACATCAAACGCGCCTGCGAGGCGAGCTTGCGCCGTCTGCAGACCGACTGTATTGATCTCTATCAGATGCACCATGTCGACCGTGACACGCCGTGGGAAGAAATCTGGCAGGCGATGGAGCAGCTGGTCCGCGAAGGGAAGATTCTCTACGTTGGAACCAGCAACTTCGCCGGCTGGCAACTTGCGCAGGCACAAGAACTCGCGCGCAGCCGTCACTTCCTCGGGATCGTCTCCGAACAAAGCCTTTACAATTTGAATGAACGTACGATCGAGCTTGAGGTGCTTCCGGCCTGTGAAGCCTATGGCATTGGTATGATTCCCTGGAGCCCGCTTGCCCGGGGATTGCTGGCCGGTGCGTTGACGCCCGCCACCGTGGGGCGACGTGCCGATAAGGATGTGCAGCAGGACGTGGAGAAGTATCGTCCGCAATTGGAGGCCTATGAGAAGCTGTGCCACGAACTCGGTGAACGGCCAGCCGACGTGGCCTTAGCGTGGCTGTTGCATCAGCGGGCGGTGACCTCGCCAATCATCGGGCCGCGCACACTCGACCAGCTGGTGAGCAGCATGCGTGTGATAAATCTGACGTTAGCGACCGAGACGCTCAAGCGGTTGGATGCGATCTTTCCGGGACCTGGCGGTCCAGCTCCCGAAGCCTACGCCTGGTAGGGTGGCGGGCATGGTCAGGTTGGCTCGCTCCCCCCGGCCTCCTTGGCCGCCGTACGCGTCACCGGCCCTTGGCTGCGCAGCTGGTTCCATTCAGCTCTGCTCCGAATGGAACGAGCTGCGCAGCCACGCATCAGCAACTGCGACCGCGGCCAACAAGGCCCCTGGGCTCAGCGAAAGCGGCCAGACGGTTCTTTTAGCGCCGTTCTTCGTCCGGATTGCGGGCGGCTTTTGGCGCAGCAGCCTCCGCCGCGGTCGTCCGGTCCGTGTCTACCGGATGACTCTGATCGATGTCTTTGCGTGAAGCTTGCTTCACGGGCAGGCGTCCTGCGGCACTTGCGGTCCCTTCCAGGAACACGTCGGCGACGAGCGCCTCCTTGGTAGACATCACCTGTCCCGCTTCCTGCTTGGCGACCAGGAGATCCATGGCCAAGCTTCCGGTCTTATGCTGGCCGCTCAGGGCACTCCTCATCGTCCCGATCCGCTGAGAGAGATCGAGGGTTGAGGCCTGTCGCAAGCGCGGCTTCAGTTGATCATCCACCATCTGCCAATAGCCGGACTTGATCTCTTCGAGCGCGATCTTTGTTTCATTGGCGATTTGGAGATCAGGGATCGTGATCAGATTGCCGTCTTGCTCCAACTGAGGCGTACCCCAATAGTAGAGCGTCCCCTTGGTATCCCCGCTGGTTTCGACGGCAAACAGCGTCCGACCGGTGACATCTGAGGCGGTCACCCGTTCGATCGTCAGGTCATTGTCGAAGGTGGTCGGAAGTTTCATTTCTTGATGATACAACCGCTCTTGCAGTTGCTGATTGAGGACGGCATAGGGAACCGGCACGCTCAAAAGGATTCTATAAGGCTGACCTTCCTGCATGGCCGTTGCGGCCGTGTCCATATGCACTTTCAAGGGCGTGGTGCCTGGTTTTTGACAAGGCGTCTGGAAGAGCGCGACCGGTGTTTGACGGGCCACACCCGTAATGGTCGTATTCTGCACAGGACCCTTCAGCGAGCCGACGGCAAAATCCTTGGCTTTCCCGTAGAGGCAGAGTTTGGTATTCCCCGAGCTGACCGGCAGGGGCTCTTGCAGTCGGTCCCAAATCAAATTTATTGGAATCACGTAGCCGGCCTGCTCGAGCGATTGCGTGATGTGTTGCTTCACCGATTCCTGCTTGAAGAGTTCGGCCAACTGATCTTTGACCGGCAGGTTGAACATGTTGCATTTCGTATCGCTTTCCGGCTTCAGATTCATCGACGTCTGCGGCTGGCTCATACTGACAAGCAGCCCTTGGTCCTGCTCACGCAATTCGAGTCGTCCTGTCCCTTCGAGAACAGGGTATAAGGGATCAAGTCTGCAGGCGCGGGCAGCAGCGGATTCGATCTCACCTCGATAGGTGGCGCTAAATGTCACCAAGCCATCCTGGATCTGCACGTGCGGTTCGCCCTCCCGGACGAAACGCCAACGATAGTCCTTGGCCAACGGATGACCCTCTTCCGTGAAGCGTTCCGGCAGCGCGGCTTGGATGGTCCTTTGCACCGGCGTCAGGTCGACCGTCATTGTGACGGGGAGCAGCGATTCCGGAGCTTGCGCCTGCTTTTGGGTGGCATTCAGCGGTTGGATAACCGGCGGGGTCTTGCCCAACTGAGGCGGCGCCTGGGGTTTGGTATAGGTCTCGGGTATGGTGTGGCTACATGCCGTGAGCACCAGCATCGCGAAATAAGCAGGTATCGTTTGATGTTTCATCGTTTCCCTCCTTCGTGAGTCGACAAATTGATCCCCCGGTGTGCCGGGTCTTGAGGATTGCGGTGCATGGCGAAACCTCTGCCATCGGCGACAGAGATAACGAGGTACAATCCGTCATGTCCATCCAGGTCTTTCCACGCGCAATCACCGGGTGCCTTACTCCAGCTGTGATCATGGAGACTCGATGACCCAGTCGCGAAGTCGCGAAGACGAACTGTCTTTTACTATAAAATGGAGCCGAACATGTTGACGCTAGGAAATAGACCAGTCGGGAGGGAGGAGGATGGGAACACTCGAGCTCCGGGACCGTCCTCACGCTTTTCTCGCAAGGGGTTTCCCTGGGGAGCTGCAACCCATGTTTGAGGAGGAGGGAGCTGAACATCGGTGCGCCTGGGCTGGTTCACAGCCCCACATGCGGCGGTATCACGACAAGGAATGGGGGAAGCCCGTTCATGACGATCGACGGCTTTTCGAGATGTTGCTCTTGGAAGGGGCGCAAGCGGGGCTGAGCTGGGACACCGTCCTGCGGCGCCGGGAAGGATACCGGCGGGCGTTTGCCGGCTTCGATCCAGTTAAGGTGGCGACATTCAGCCGAAACAAGCAAGCAGCCTTACTCAAAGATGTGGGCATTATCCGAAACCGTTTAAAAATTGAAGCTGCCGTGAGCAACGCCCGGGCGTTCCTGGCTGTTCAGAAGGAGTTTGGATCGTTTGATTGCTATGTCTGGCAGTTCGTGGGAGACGCTCCCATTGTCAATAGCTGGAAGCGCTCAACGGACATCCCAGCCACCAGCGCCGAGAGCGATAGACTGTCCAAGGATCTCCTGAAGCGGGGATTCCGGTTCGTTGGCAGTACGATCATGTACGCCTACATGCAAGCGGTGGGTATGGTCAATGACCATACGATCAATTATTTTCTGGCGGGGAAACGACCCCGGCGGAGACCATTGAGGCGGTGACCGTACATCTCCGTCGCTTCGAAGCCAACGGTTAGGCGGCGTCAGCGGAGGCGCTTTCGAGCGTCGCAAGATACTGCTTGAGGTACTGCTGTGAGCTGGGCGCGATACGGATGAATTCCACGCCGAAGCTGCCTGCCTTGACCCAGCGCACCGGCGCGAGTTCAATCTCGATTGCCGTGGCCTGGGTTGGGAAGGTGATCTTAAGCGCGAGATATTCCCCTCGGGCGAGGGGGAGGTCGCTCACAATTGCCGCCCCGCCGAGTGAAAGATTGTCGAGACGCCCTTCGCCCTTGACGGTTTCACTCGAAAACGCCACATGCGAATGATCACAAAACCGCTGGAACTTTCGAGCTTCCATTAGGCGATCCCGGGACACATGTCAGAGCCGGCACCAAGGATTCCTCTGCTTACCGGAATCATAACAGTCGCCGCCTGCCTGTCAACAAATTGGCATATCCAGGCGCTCTGGCGGGTCGGCAGTGCAGGGAAGTGGTGACGAGGAGAGGTGAGGGACGAACCGCAAGAAGGAGTCGATGGCCGTTGCCAGCTGGCTTAATTGACGCTGGGATCGAGACCAGTGACGGCGCCGATGCGACGGTATTTTCGGTCACGTTGACCTAGGAGGTCGGCGACGGAAAGATCGGTCAGTTGGTAGAGTTGGTTTGTTAAGGCCTTGGCGACCCGATCGGTAACGGCTCGCGGTTCGCGATGTGCGCCGCCGAGCGGTTCGGGGATGACCTCGTCGACAATCTCAAGATCGACCAGGTCCTGGGCAGTCATTTTGAGCGCCGCGGCCGCATCGGGCACCTTGGCCGGATCGTCCCACAGGATTGCCGCACAGCCCTCTGGGGAAATCACCGAATAGACGCCATGCTCTAGCATCAAGATACGATCCGATACGCCGAGTGCGAGTGCTCCTCCGCTCCCCCCTTCTCCGATGACGATGGAGACGATTGGCACAGTGAGGCGGGACATGGCATAGAGGTTTCTGGCAATGGCTTCGGCTTGTCCGCGCTCTTCGGCGCCGATGCCGGGATAGGCGCCCGGCGTGTCGATGAAGGTGATGATGGGGCGGCCGAACTTTTCCGCCATTTTCATCAAGCGCAACGCTTTCCGGTAGCCTTCCGGATTCGGCATGCCGAAGTTCCGCTGCATCCGTTCTTTGAGTGTCTTGCCCTTCTGATGCCCGATCACCATCACGGACCGGCCGTTGAAGCTCGCGAAGCCGCCGACGATCGCGCGGTCGTCGCCGAAGGAGCGGTCGCCATGGAATTCGAGAAAGTCGCGGAACATCTCACCAATATAGTCGAGAGTGCTGGGCCGCTGGGGATGTCGGGCGAGCTGAGTGCGCTGCCATGGAGAGAGCTTGCTATACAGTTCGTGCTCCAGCTGGGCTAATTTCGTCCGGAGCTTGCGGATTTCGTCCTGCACGCCGGATTTTCCGCCGCCGCCCGAGGCCGCCAGTTTTTCGATCTTTTCTTCCACCTCGCGGAGGGGCTTTTCAAACTCAAGATAGTCGCGCATCTGGTGTGGGGATCGGTTGGTCTTGAGGAGCGGGAGTGGGAAGCCGCCCCATTATCGGTCGCTACGATACCAGAGAGAGGGCCCCTTTGCCTAGCACTTCTTCAACATCTGCCACGAAGTGTTCACTGGCGCTCACCCGCAGGTTGGGAAGGGGAGCGGTTTCGGCTTCCAGCAAGCCATCCGTCCGAAAAGTCAACGAGATTGCCGTGCCCCCTGGATGGCGTTTGAAGACATCGAGCAGCCTCGGCAGTTGGTCCTTCACCTCGGGGCACGTGGCCAACCGGATGTGAATGCGTTTGACGGTTTGCGCCTGCACGTCGGCGAGCGGTTCGATCTTTGTGCCGCGGACCTTGGTGCCTTTGTCTCCCCGATCGATGGTGCCGGTGATGCGCACAAGCCGCTCGGGGGTAATCAACTCGCCGGCGGTTTTGAAGAGGTCCGGAAACACGATGATCTCCACGGTGCCTTGCAGATCTTCGAGCGTGACATACGCCATGCGATCGCCTTTTTTCGTCAGCATCGATTTCACGGCGGCGATGATCCCGCACAAGCGGACTTCCTTCCCGTCGGAGAATTCCGTCATGCCCGCCGTCGTTGCCGTCGCGAGCGCGTGGATGATCGCTTCGTAGCGGGCCAGCGGATGTGCGGTGATGTAAAAGCCGGTCAGCTCACGTTCGTACTTGAGGCGTTGCGCCTGGTCCCATTCAGGCAGGTTCGGTAAGGCCGGTTCGTCGGCAGCGGCCGGCTGGTTGCCGTGAAAGTCTTCTCCGAAGATGTTCGTCTGGCCCAGGTCGCGTTCCCGTTGCGCCGCCGCGCCGTCTTCGACGGCCTGATCGAGCATCGCCATCAATTGCGCGCGCCTGGCGCCGAAGGAATCGAAGGCGCCGGCCTTGATCAATCCTTCCAGCATCCGCTTGTTGACCTTGTGAAGATCGACGCGCCGGCAGAACTCAAAGAAGGACGTAAAGCGTCCGCTCTCGGCGCGAATGGCCAAGACCGAGTCCACCGCGCCTTCGCCGACATTCTTGATGGCCGCGAGGCCGAACCGGATGGCACCCTCCACCACCGCAAAATTTTTCTGACTCTCATTGACGTCGGGGCCCAGCACTTTGATGCCGAGATCGCGGCATTCTGAAAAATACCCCATAATCTTGTCTTGATTCCCCATATCACTCGTCATGAGGGCGGCCATGAACTCGGTCGGATAATGCGCCTTGAGGTAGCCCGTCTGATAGCAGACCACGGCATAGGCGGCGGCATGCGACTTGTTGAAGCCGTAGCCGGCGAACTTTTGGATCAACTCGTACAGCTTCTCGGCTTTCTTGTCCGCGATCTTGTTCTGGCGCGCGCCGTCTACGAACTTGACGCGTAACTTCTCCATTTCTTCCGGCTTTTTCTTGCCCATCGCACGTCGGAGGATGTCGGCTTGGCCGAGTGAAAATCCGGCCACACGGTTGGCGATGGCCATGACCTGTTCCTGATACACAATCACACCGTACGTATCCTTGAGTATTGGCTCCAGTTCCGGCAACTCATAGACAATGGGGATCTTCCCTTGCTTCCGCTTGATGAAGTCCGGAATGAGATCCATCGGACCAGGCCGGTAGAGCGCGATGATCGCGATGATGTCTTCGAAGCGGTCCGGTTTGAATCCGGCGAGCAGGTCGCGCATGCCGGAACTTTCAAGTTGGAAAATCCCGGTGGTTTTTCCGGACGACAGCAGGGCAAATGTCTTGGCGTCGTCGAATGGCAGCCGGTCGACGACCAGGGGCGGCTGGTCCGGGTGGCCCTCATTGATCAGCGATTCGGCACGCCGGATCATCGTGAGCGTCTTCAGACCGAGAAAATCGAATTTCACCAAGCCGATCTTCTCGACATCTCCCATGGAATACTGCGTCACAATTTCGTCATTGGCCCCTTTATAAAGGGGGACGTGGTCCGTCAAGGGGCCTTCAGAGATGACCACGCCGGCCGCATGGGTGGACGCATGTCGGGCCAGCCCTTCCAGCGATCGGGCAATGGTCATGAGCTCTCGGACCTTCGGATCGGTGTCGACCAGTTCGCGGAGCCGCGGCTCGCTTTCGAGGGCCTGTTCCAGGGTGATGTTGAGTTGGTTCGGAACCAGCTTGGCCACCTTGTCGGCTTCTGCATAAGGCATTTCAAGCACTCGACCGACGTCACGGATGGCTGCCTTCGCACCGAGGGTTCCAAACGTGATGATCTGGGCGACGTGATCGGAACCGTACTTGTCCACGACGTAGTTGAGGACTTCGCCGCGCCGGTCCATGCAAAAGTCCATGTCGATATCCGGCAGGGAGACGCGTTCCGGGTTCAGAAACCGCTCGAAGAGCAAGGTGTAGACGAGCGGATCGAGGTCGGTGATGCGCAGCGCGTAGGCCACAAGGCTCCCCGCCGCCGAGCCACGGCCGGGGCCCACAGGGATGCCGCGTGAACGAGCAAACCGGATAATATCCCACACGATTAAGAAGTAGCCGGCAAATCCCATCGAGCAGATGACCAGCAATTCTTCCCGCAAGCGTTGTTCGTACACCGGCAGGGCAATCGTACTCGGTCGTTCCCTCAAACGTGATGTGAGGCCTTCGACGGCGAGGTGCTCAACATATGATTCGCGCGTATAGCCTTCCGGGGCTTTGTACTGCGGCAGGTGGGTCGTGTTCAGCGCCAGTTCCAGCTCACAATGATCGGCGATTCGGCACGTGTTGGTGACCGCTCCGGGGAACTCGGCGAATGCCGGTGCGATTTCCTCCGTCGACTTGACGTACAACTGGTCGGTGTCGAATTTCATTCTGGCCGGGTCGCTCAGGGTCTTGCCGGTCTGCAGGCACAGCATGAG
>DASTJX010000184.1:0-7253 GCA_035716265.1 Nitrospira sp. | reverse complement strand
CGGCTCCGACCGTCACGTCCGGCACACGGTAGGCTTGGGCCAGCCGGAGATCGGCTTCCCGTTGGGAGTAAGTAAATCGCTTTGAACGCAGGTCGGGACGCACGTCGATCGCCGCGACTCGCAGTTTCCCGATTTCCGGATCGATGCGGTGAAATTCCAAATCGGTCGTCAACTCGATGGTCGTCGCCGGAGACAGGCGCAAGAGTTGCCGCAGGTCGCCGCGAGCCGATTCCGCTTCCTGCAAGGATTGGATCACCTGGGATTGGAAATCGACCATTTGCAACCTGATTCGTATCAAATCCACTTCAGCGATATAGCCCTTCTTGAACCGGATGGTATTGATCTCGAGAATGCGGGAAAACCGATCACGGTTCTCTTCAGCCAGGGCGAGCCGCCGTTGAGCCAGCTGCACGCGGTAGTAACTGTCTTTCACTGTGAAGCCCAACTGGCGGACCGCATCCTCAAACGCGGCCTCGGCCGACTGTGCCCCGAACCCGGCACTCTCGATGCGATACCCGCGCTTACCGGCTAATTCAAACAACTGTTGAGCTTGGAAGAAGAGTTGTCCACCCGTAATCAGGGTCCGGCCCTGGGTAAAGGAACTGAGCGTGCCGATCGACATAACCGGGTTGGGAAACAGCCTCGCCGTGATTTGTTGGCCCTTGCTGTATTCAATGCCGTATTTCGCGATCAGGACGTCGAGATTTTGTTGAAGGAACAGGGCCAGCGCCTCGTTCAGGCTCAGCCGTGACGCCGACGGGCGCGGTTCAGTCACCTGATGAATTGGGGGTGCAGCCGGCCAGGCCTGAGGGAGGGAGATGTGAACAATGACCAAGAACAACGAGATCGTGGTAACGCCGCATCGCCTGCGTTCCGGAAACACGTACGGTCCTCACAGACAACCATTGCACGTCGAGGCGATCATGCAAGCCACTCCAGATCGGCACAAGACAGCTGCATTATACAGCGTCCTACATATGATGCAAATATTCTCAGAATAAATCAGCACTTAGTCGAGCTGGCCAGCTTAGTACGAAGGCTGGAAACCACACGTCACCCCACGCCGAAAACGGAGGAAGTGGTGAGACGTCCCGGGGCGACCTAGTAGTCAGCCGGTTTGGAATCGGATGCCCGTAAATGCTTACGGACCCTGACCTGCTGGTGGTGTTTACGTAGCAGCTGCTGGCGGATCGCGTTGCGGTCCTCGGCGACGATGCGGACCAGCCGGTCGACGTCCTCGGCGTGGTCCCGAACAAGTTCGGAGAGCTTCTGCATTTGGGACTCGAGATGTTCCAACCGCCACCGGAGTGTATCTTGATCCTCGGGCGCGGCCTTTCTCCTTGCGGGAACGGCTGATTTTTTTGCGAGGGACGACACCAGCACGTCTTCTTTCATATCCACCCCTTCAGCCCACCATCACGATGAACGAACATAAGTGTTCGTAGTATCAACTGCCCCATCGCGGAAGTCAACGGATTCGCTTTCTTTCTATTTGCTGAGGGTTCCTGCTACAATCGCCGCCATGCAGAATCTTTTTACGATGGTGCTAGCCGGTGGGCGGGGCGAACGGTTGCACCCCCTTACCGAGCATCGAGCGAAGCCGGCAGTGCCCTTCGGCGGGAAATACCGCATCATTGATTTCACCTTGAGCAACTGTCTCAACTCCGGCCTTCGCAAGGTCGCTGTCTTGATCCAATACAAATCGCACTCGCTCGATCGCCATATCCGCACCGGTTGGGACATCTATAACGCCGAACTTGGAGAGTACATCGCTTCAATTCCACCCCAACAACGGATCAGCGAGGAATGGTATCGCGGCACGGCCGATGCGGTATATCAGAACCTATTCCTCCTCGATGCGGATCAGCCGGAATATGTCCTGGTTCTTGCCGGCGATCACATTTACAAGATGAATTACATGGAGATGTTCCACTGGCTCATTGCCAAGGGCGCCGACGTCGTCGTGGGCGCACTCGATATTCCCATCGAGGAATCCAAGCGGTTCGGCATCATGAGCGTCGACGAAGACTTCAGCGTGAGGGAATTTAATGAAAAGCCGGCAAAGGCCAATCATATTCCCGGCGATCCATCAAAAGCCTTCGCGTCAATGGGCATCTATCTCTTCAAGGCGAAGAGTTTGCGTGAGGAACTGATTGCCGATGCCCAGGAAAACACGCCGCACGATTTCGGCAGGAACATCATTCCCCGCATGATCGGCTCCCGTCGGGTGTACGCCTTTAATTTCCAGGATGCCAATAAGAAGGCCGTCAAGTATTGGCGGGACATCGGGACCCTCGATGCCTATTGGGAGGCCAATCTCGATCTCGTCGCGGTCGATCCCTTGTTCAACCTGTACGACCAGCAGTGGCCGATCCGCACCTATCAGGGACAGTTTCCTCCGGCGAAGTTTGTTTTCGCCCAGGATTACCAGGGAGGCCGCATGGGGGTCGCGTTGGATTCGATTGTCTGCGGAGGCTGCATCATTTCAGGAGGCAGGGTTCAAACCAGCGTGTTGTCGCCCAACGTGCGTGTTCAGGACCACGCGGACGTGCGAGAATCGGTGATCATGGAAAATGTAGTGATCGGTGAGCACTGCCGGATCAAGCGCGCCATCATCGACAAAGACGTTGACATTCCGTCCAAGACCGAGATCGGCTATGACCGCGCGGCCGATGCCCAACGCTTCCACGTGACCGACTCCGGGATCGTGGTCATCTCAAAGGGTATGAAACTGAATGCCTCCCTCGATTCATCCGGTTGATCTGATCACCGCCCTACGACAGAAACACCTCACCCCCGCCATCGTGTTCCTGACGTCGAGACGCGCCTGCGATGAGGCGATGGAGTCCTTTGATCACACCCAGTCCTTTTTGCCACCGGCGCGGCAACAGATGATCGGGAAGGTATTGGAAGAGGTCATCCATCAATATCCGAGTATTGCCGAGCATCCCTTGATTCCCACGGTGCAGCGCATCGGCGTCGCCGCACATCATGCAGGGCACCTGCCCTCCTGGAAGATTGCCGTCGAAGAATTGATGCGGAACGGCTGTCTGGATGCGGTGTTCGCCACCACCACGCTGGCGGCCGGAGTCGATTTTCCTGCGCGGACGGTCGTGATCACGCAATCCAGCATTCGCAAGGCGAGGGACTTCACCGACCTAACTATTGGAGAGGTGCAGCAGATCGCCGGACGTGCCGGCCGAAGGGGAAAAGACCTGGTCGGTTTTGCCATTGTGACGCCATCCCCCTATATCGATTTGACCGTCCTCACCAAAGGATTCACGGGTCAACCGGAAGCCATCAACAGCCAGTTTGTCATCAGCTATCCCATGGTATTGAACCTCCTGAAGGCCCACCCGCTCGATCAGATGCAGCCGATCCTCGCCAAAAGCTTCGCGCAATTCCAACTGAACCAACGAGCCGAGGTGCTCGAGAGGAAGCTCGACGAGTTGCACCGGCAGTTGGAGCCTTACGGACCCCGCGTCTGCACCGACTGGATCTCGCAGTGGCAGCTGTTCGATCACGTGCGCCGGCAACGCGCTCATCGCACGCCGGTCAGAAGACACGAACCGCCGGAGGTTGCCGCACGTTTTCATTTCCTGACGCCTGGACGCGTCGCAGGCCTTTCTAAGAGCCGGGGTGTGGTGCTCAGACAATACCGGAGCAAGGGACAGAAAAGTCCCATGGTCACGCTCCTGCGTCCCGGTGGTGCCATCACCGAATGTCCTGCTGCGATCGTCACTGAGGTGTTCGACCATATGCTGGATTGCGTCGAAGCTCCGGTCTACCCCTGGTGCACACCGGAGAGCATCGAATCCATGCTTCACAATCTGGAAGAGCTGCCGCCGCGGCTGCCGCTGCTTCCTATTCTGGTTCCGAAAGATGAGTTGATCCCGGATTCCATCGTGCAAACCTTGGGCGACTTCTCCTGCCCGACCTGTCCTTCCCGCTCGGCTTGTCAGAAGGATCATGCCCACGCCTCAAAGCTCCGGCAGGAACAGCAGCGTCATATGAAAGCGATTCAAGCGCTCCGGACCAGCCTGTGGCATCGCTTTCAGGAAAAAATCGATGCGTTGCAGAAATTCGGTTATCTATCGCCTACCGCCCACCTGACCGACACAGGTGAATGGGCCAGGCTCATTCGCATCGACCATTCTCTTTTAATTACCGAACTGGTACGAGCCGACGCCTTCACCGGTGCCTCTCCGGCTCTCCTGGCCGCCGTCATGTCGAGCATCGCGCATGACGACGACCGCCCCGGCGCGTTCCCCCGGATCAGCACCGGCCTCGCTTCGCTGCTCGCGCAGGTGCGAAAACTGGCCGAGTCGATTTCGCCTTATGAAGATCCTCCGCTTCTCAGAGCCGACATTGCCGCGGTGACCGAGCAATGGATTGGCGATCCGACCCTCACGTGGATCGGTCTGTGCAGAAAAACCACGATGGCCGAGGGCGATATTTATCGATTGCTTGCACGCACGCTCGAGTTTCTTTCACAACTCCACACCCTGAGGGACACGCACCCGGCGTTAGCCGATTGCGCGTCGCAAGCGATCGCCGTCTTGCGTCGCGGAGTCCTGGAGGAATTACCGTGATGCGAAAACGGGTAACGTTAGACGTAGGCCTTGCGCACTTTGCCGCTCGAATATGCGATCTGTCGCATTCTACACGGACGCCATGACCACCGACGAACTCGAACGTCTCCTTGCCCAACAGCCGCTCGGCCTCCTGCACCGTCTCGCCCGCGGCAGAGTGCACCGGCAATTTCGGGCGGGGAAGCGCCGCCTCATTGAGCTCTTGCTTCGTCATTCGGCAGAAAACCGGGCAGGATTCGAATCGGACTTGATGGCGCTGATCAACGAGCGGGAAGCAAGGCCTGCGATCCAACCTGCTCGGCACCATCCTTCCGAGCGCCCAAAGGCAGCGCCGCACGGGCGGCGGCCTCATACAGCACAGCATGAGCCGGATCATCACGAGCCGGCCGCGTCGTTAACCACCTGGCTGGAAGGAATCGGCGTCCCTCCAGCTCAGCCGTTCGTGCCCGACCTCTGGCAGGAGGAGGCGCTGGCCAAGCTACAATCCGGAGACGTGATCGTCAGCGTGCCGACAGGCAGCGGAAAAACCTATGTTGCGGTGGAGGCGGCACGGCGCGCCATGGACGAAAACCGCACCGTCATTTATACATCACCGCTGAAGGCGCTTTCGAACACCAAGTATACTGAATTTTGTCGGATTTTCGGCGCAGAACGCGTCGGAATCTTGACTGGCGACCGCCGGGATAACGGGCAGGCGCCGCTCTTGATCATGACCACTGAGATTTTGCGCAATTTACTCTACGACGCGGCGGGCGGTGAGATCGATGTGCGGCTCGATACGCTCGGATTGGTTATCCTGGACGAATCGCAATATCTGGCCGACCCGGAACGTGGGGTCGTCTGGGAGGAGACCATCATTTTTTGCCCCACGCAGGCAAGTCTGTTGCTACTCTCGGCCTCAATCGGCAATCCGCACGACATTGCGGACTGGCTCACATCCATTCGTGCGACGCCCTGCCACTTGATCAAGCACAGTAAACGGACGGTACCGTTGCGTGCCGGATATCTCCACCCGGATGGCAAACTCACGCCACTGTTCCGCACCATCGGAATACCCTATGGCCATCCGGGGCATTTACATCCCGAAGCCAAACGACTCTTCGCCCGCTACGAAGACGAAACGATGCCGTCTGGCAGGCGCCGCTGAGTCCGCCAATAACCAGTCGAGGATATCGGCGGATGGACTTGTTTGATGGAGCGTCCGGCGGGAACGTAGCGAGCCATTATGAAGAAGAGGCCTTGTGGTTGAATGATTTAGAATGCGTAGCTGATGCCGAACGTCATCCCGTGGCGTAAGGATTGAAGCTCGGTGAGGGGAAATTCGTTGGAGCCGCCAATTGCACTGTGAAGCGTGACCGTTCCATCCACAGTCCGGTTCCACCACACGCGATAGCCCACATTCGCATAGAAGTTTCTGAAGATCATATAGCGCGCCCCTACATCTACGTCGGCCCCTATGCCATAACCCACCATCGAGATGCTTGGATTCTGCTTCAGGTCCGGACGCAAATGATGAACATCCGTATTGTCGACAACGCTCACAGGGATCAAAGCCACCGTTCCCAGGACACTTAATCGTCTGGTGAAGCGGTATTCAGTCGATGCTCCCACCCTGATGGAGTGCCACTGGGTCGTGTTGGTGATGGCTTGAATGGAGCTGCTGACGGTCGTGTTGGGACTGCAGAGCGTTTGGCTGCCAGGCATGCCCGGGTCTAGATCCATCGTCTGACCGGCAGTGGAACAACTCACCTGGCCCAGACCGTTGGCGCTGTAGCGCTGATACCAGTATTGATATCCAGCGAAAAGGTCGAGCCAGCCGCGTGATTTGGGAAATTCGACGATGCGCCGGCCGACGTCGGCGTTCAGATACCACATGCTGTCGCCTTTAATGTCACTGAAGGTCCGCGAGGAAGGCGCTCCTCCGTCAACGGACAAATAATCATCGTCCGTCAGACGTCCTCCTCCGACAGCGCCATAGCCGCCAGTCAGGCGGGCAAACCAAGATGGCGTGACCCACAAACGGACCGTGCCTTCAATGACATTGGTCCCCACATCTTTATAGGTGAGCTTAGAAGTTGGATTTCCGAGACCGGGAATGGTGGACGCATTGTGCGCCCACTTCGTCTCTCCGGTGCTGATCCAGCCGTTCAGCCCGACTTCCACCCGCGGACGCCGCTCGGTCGTTCCATCCTGCGCATACAGGGGAGTCGTTCCACAGGCGAGCGAAAACAAAACGAGAAGGCCTGCGGCCAGGCGGGACCGCGGCATCATCGTCTTGCACCTCCCCGCTGGATGGTCACTGTATCAATGCAGCGTTCGACCGACTCCGGCATCACTCGCTGACAGGCCAACCTGATATCTTCAGTCGTAAACGCTCGCTGCACGAGCGCAGACCACCAGACGAGCCACGTTCCCAAGACGAAGGCGGCAAGGATCCCGACGCACCATTGCACGATGGCCTTAACCGGAAACGCTCGTGTGGAAGCCTTGGCGAGCAGGACTTCGTCATCGGCCACTACATGGAGATTTGGCATCGTGAAACTCCAGCTGCTTTATAACACCGGCCCTATCCTACTGGAGTTTGATCGATCTGAACATTATTTTGTGGTTCTCGTGTAGCGGCGACGACGTGCGAACCCTGGACCGGTTGCCCCCTGACCT
>DASTJX010000183.1:0-2678 GCA_035716265.1 Nitrospira sp. | reverse complement strand
CAGACGATCCAGCAATCCCTGTGAGGCGAGTGCGGCTTTGGACGACGGCATTCTCTGCATGAGGGCTGCTTGGCGGTCCTGTGGAAGTTGTTCGACGTACGCGCTGAGTGCGAATGCCTCAGGGGGGGAGAGGGGAACGAGCATCCGGCAGCATGCGGCGCAGCCCATGCGGCACGAAATCGTCTGTCCTGCCTGGCGCGACTGATGTTCCTCCAGTTTCAGCATCTCTTCGCCGAGACGCCGCGTGAGCGAGACGATCGACGTAATTGGAATGAAACCCGTGGGAACGTCCAGCACCGTATTGAGACGGCCTGCAGGGGTGTTCAACGCGATGTCAAAACGTTCGGCGGAAGGTGCTTCCATCGGTGCATCATAGAAAACCCGCAACCGGTTGGTCAATCGAACACCGGCTGGCGCCTACGGCCCAGGTTGCTCTCCCTTCCGCTCCTCCTCATAATGCGCCAAAGGAGAATGGGCATGGCGCTCTCGGGCCACGTGGTCGGCCTTTTGAAGGAATACATGCACGATCTTGTCGTCCAGGCCGAGCAGGAGGCGGCCGCCCATCAGTCATTTGGCTTTTCGCAGACCTCTTATCGATCGGACGAGGCCATCTCCGATCTGCTCGCCATTCTCGACGATCGGATCGAATCGGAAGGCGTCCAGGTCGGACTGCCCGAAGATCTGTTGCATGAAATGTGGAGCCTGTGCAACGAGGCGCGGAATCATCTGACGGACCAGGTATGGCTCGATCGAAATGTGAGTGGCCAACCGGCTTCGAAGGCCAAGGTCCGTGAACTGACCTACCAGGCACTCATACAGTACCTCGAGGCCAAACAGCGATGATGGAACGCCCTCACGCGCCCAAGGGAAATCTACTCTCCTCGCTCACACAGGCGGGGTCTATCGGCTCGCCGCTTCGCGGGCATCGCGTGCTCGCTGAGCCCGTTCGCCCTCTTCAACTGTGGCTAGAGTTTCCCATTGAGCCAATACATCGCCATCCCTGCCCACTCCGTGACAGCAACAGTCGTCTGTTCGATCGCATGATCGTTGGGAAGGAGATCGAACAGGTCGAGCTGATTCAAACTGTCTTCCGGACGGTTTTGTATCAGAAAATCGCAGGGAACCGGCGTGACCCGAAATCCCTGCTTCGAAAAGAGGGCGGCGGCGCGCGGCAGATGGCTGGCTGAGGTGACCAACAAAATGGAGGCAGATCCCAGCAACCGCTTTGTCTCAGTGGCATTCTCATAAGTCGTGCGCGATTGTTCTTCTGTAAGGATGGCAGCAGCGGGTACTCCCAGCCGCTCAGCCCATCGTTTCATTTCGAGAGCGTCTCTCGGCCCGTCCTTAAAGACATGACTATTGCCGCCCGTGAAGACCAGCTTGTCCGCGTACCCTTGTTTAAACAGGTCCACGCCGCACGCCGTCCGGTTCTTAGAGAAAGAAGAGAGATCCGGGATCGGGCGCAGGGTACCTCGTTGCAGTACGCCTCCTGCGAGGACCACGACTGCAGCATAGTGTTCCTTGTTTGATAAGGACGGTCGGGGATACCAGGCCTCCAAGGTGCCGAGTAACGGACGAGCCACAAGGGGACTAGAAATTGCCACCAGTAAGATCAGAGAGCTGACTGCCCCGATTCGCGCCCCTCGAAGCCGACGATGGCTTGGCGACACCCACAGCAAAATACTGGTCATCGCCATGAGCAGCAACACCCACGTCAGCGGGTACAGAAGGTACTTGACGAGCTTATAGAGCCCAAACAAGAATGGCGTGAGTTCCATGGCAGCGCCTCATAGAGAAAAGTCATCAGAATCGTCTGTCACACGGTTGTCGCTCTCTACATGACACGTTCGCCGCGTTACTGGCTGGTCAAATCCGAACCGACGTCCTTTTCCATTGATGATCTGGCGCGAGCGCCGCGACAGACGACCGCTTGGGATGGGGTCCGGAATTACCAAGAGAGAAACTTCATTCGCGAAATGGCCGTTGGCGACCGGGTCCTGTTTTACCACAGTAATGCGGAGCCGCCAGCCGTGGTCGGCAGTGCCGAGGTGGTGAAGGCGGCTTATCCCGACGATACTCAATTTGACCGGCACAACCACCACTTTGATCCCGCAAGCACCAGGCAGCAGCCTAGATGGGATATGGTCGATCTCAAATTTAGGGAAAAATTCCATAGTGCGGTGCCCCTCGATCAGCTGAGGCAAGAGTCACAACTCAAAGAGATGGTGCTTCTTCGAAAGGGGTCACGCTTGTCTGTTCAACCGGTGGCCGAGCGTGAATGGTCGATCATCGTGAAGTTGGGGAGAAGTAAGAAGGGTAGCAGGTAGGCTGAAAATCCAAGGGTCAAGCATTCGCCCGCGTGGGGGTGGGTAAGCTTGGGTAAAGCGCACGTCACTCGGGTAATCGATTGCGAAGCAATCGGTGGGTTGGGCGGACGGAAAGAACCGCGCAGAGTTTGGGGGGGTGAGAACGCCCAGCCTTTTTCAGCAGCTTGTTAGGTCTTGGCTTTTCCGTTGTCCAGATGCCTGTGCTGCCAGTCCAGCCAGGCATGGCCAAGTTCATGCGCAAGGATGTAGCGGCGGCGGGTGACAGGAAGCCGTTTTCTGAGGTAGATCGTTTTCAACTCGTCGTCCCATATGCCATCGGCGTTAGGATCGCGGCGGTCCATCTCGGTGTCC
>DASTJX010000182.1:0-3678 GCA_035716265.1 Nitrospira sp. | reverse complement strand
CCGTCGGCTTTGGTGTTGTTATAAATGGTGTTGGCCGCGATCAGACTGCCGGCACCGCCCCGGTTCTCCACACTCGCCGACGGATTGCCTGGAATATGTCGGCCGATGTGACGCGCTACCGCTCGGGTAAACGTGTCGTAGCCGCCGCCAGCGCGGTAGCCGACAAGAAATTTGATGGTTTTGCCTTTATAGAAATCATCTGCAGCAAAGCTGCTCGTGACCGATGCGAGCATTCCAGCAACGATCGCCCCAGTCATCACTAACCGGTGTAACATTTGGCATCTCCTTTCTTCAGGTGGGCGCCGCTCTCCCGCAATCGAACAGTATCCCGATCCGCTGCCAGACGGCTCAGAACTCGAACAGAGGATCTGCTGAGATTCGGCTGACTATAATAGCGATCCAAAGCGCAATGGATATGCCAGTTGCACTTCGAATGAACCGCCAGCCGCCACCGCCGCGTTATCAAAGAAGAAAACGAACTCGTCCATGAGGAGGTGGTAAGAAGGTGATCAGGGGTTGGCCGGCAGTGACTCTGATCATGTGCAGATTGTTCACTGAGCGTGAGCAGGATCTGCGCCGAACTGTGGGCCGACTATCCTAAGTCTCACGGCCGTTGGTCACCGCATTCTTGCTGTCAGGACCAGCTACTTTTCTGCCTGGGTGCGCTCGCACAGGAACGGACAAAAGATTTTGTTCAAGGGTGTCAAATCGTTGAATCGCTGCGCTCCGTTTCAAACCATTAAAAGCCAGGAGCGTAAACAGAACTCGTCCATCGGTTATTCAGATACAAGAGGTCAATCGCCGCATATCCTCCGGTGTCCGTCAAAAACGTTTGAACTCGACGCCGCTTTTGCGCGTCGGTCATTCCGTCTATCTAAAAATTCTCAACGGATCGTCCGCTAAGATGCGATAGATCAGATTGAGATGGCAGATTCGAGCAGTTCCCGACAAGCGAGAGAAAGGATCACTGATGGCGTTTCACATCACACTGGCCCACTAACCGCATTTCTTGACAGCTCCTCGCGCTGTGTTACTTCTACGCACACGATTCACATTGACCAGGTTTCTGGAGACAGGTTGCGCCGATGTCAAAACTCAAACTCACCCTCGCGTGCTGGGACTATGATCGCACCCGGCCGCTCATCGATGGTCGCGTCCAAGCCGAAGACATCGATTTGGAGATCAGGGTCATGCGTCCGCGCGAGGTCTTTCCGCGAATGCTCGAGGACCAGGAGTTCGATGTCTCGGAGCTGTCGCTCGCTTCCTATACGAGCCTGATCGGCCGCGGTGCTTGCCCCTTCGTCGCCGTGCCGGTGGCGCTGTCCAAGATCTTTCGACACTCGTGTATTTACATACGCACCAATGCCGGGATCCGTACGCCGCAGGACCTCAGGGGGAGACGGGTGGGAACGACGCAGCTCGGTTCCACCGCAACCATCTTCATGAACGGCATGCTGCAACACGAATACGGTGTAGCGATGGAGGACATCCAGTGGTTCATCGGCGGATTGACAACACCGACCCAGCGACCGTTGATTCCGTTGAAGCTGCCGGACAAAGTCCACGTCGAGTTTCTGCCGCCGGACCGGACCCTGGAAGGAATGCTGGAGAGCGGCGATCTCGACGCGCTGCTCGCGATCTATATCCCTTCCGTCTTCCAGCAGGGCTCACCCCGCATCGCGCGCCTGTTTCCGAATTACTATCAGGTGGAGCAGGACTATTATCGTCGCACGGGTATCTTCCCGATCATGCATACGGTGGTGCTACGCGACGATCTCTTTCGAGAGCACCCATGGGCGGCCAGGAGCATCTATCGAGCGTTCTGCGAAGCTCGGGATCTGGCGGTCGAGGGACTCTACGACACCGACGCCCTGCGCCTTTCGCTTCCCTGGTTGATCCATCACATTGAGGAGACCTGGCGGGTCTTGGGCAAGGATTTCTGGGCCTACGGCCTGGAGGCAAATCGGCCGGTGTGGAAGGCGATCGGTGAGTATGTCTACGAACAGGGATTATCGCCGCGCCCGGTCAGCCCTGACGAGCTGTTCGCAGCGAATGTCGAGTAACCCGCGCTACCCCTCGCCAACTTCACCGCGGAGAAGCGGAGATCGCAGAGGTTCGAGGGGAAAATATCGCAAACACAGATAATGTTTTTCTCTGTGTCCTCTGTGCCTCTGCGGTGCAATCCGAAAACTGAGGGAAATTCACCACGGAAAATGCGGAGAACGCAGAGTTCAGACAAGCTGAACCAACCCGTCCTTGCCACGGCGCTATGCTGTAGAATAGGATAAGACAGTATTATCCGCAGTGTTCGTGATTCGAGGTTATCACGAGGGCCCCACGATGTTCGACTCTAAAAATCTGATCATAGATAAGCCGGCGGACGGTATATTTCGCATCCATCGCTCCGCCATGACATCGCTCGAGGTTCTCCAGATGGAGCAGGAGCGGATATTCAACAAATGCTGGCTGTATCTCTGCCACGAATCCGAAGTAGAGAAGCCGGGCGACTACCGGCGCCGGACTGTAGCGGGGAGGCCGGTTTTCTTTATCCGCGGCAGCGACGGCAGGCTGCGGGTTTTCCTCAACACCTGCACGCACCGGGGCGCCCTCATTTGCCGTCACGATCAGGGGCATGCCGATGTTTTGCAATGCTTCTATCACGCCTGGAGCTTCAACAATCACGGCGATCTCATCGGCGTGCCGGACGAGGCCGGCTATCCCGACAGTTTCGACCGCGCGAAGATGGGCCTCAAGTCCCCGCCGCGGGTGGACAGCTATCGCGGCTTTGTTTTCGTCAGCTTCAATGCCGATGTCGAAGAGCTCGTGACTTATCTAGCGGCGGCCCGAGAGTATCTCGACCTGATCGTCGACCAGGCCGAAAAAGGCATGCGGATCATCCCGGGCTCCAATCGATATTCCATTAAGGCCAACTGGAAGCTGCTGGTCGAGAACAGCCTGGATGGGTACCACGTCAGGCCAACGCACAAGACTTACTTCGAATATGTGAACAGCCTGGGGATCAACACCAGCGGCGTGCAAACCGCATTCAGCCGGCCGGCCGTCGTACTCGGCAACGGCCATGCCGTGGAGGAACACGACGGGATCCGGGGCCGGCCGATCGCGCGTTGGAGCCCGCTGTTTGGCGACGAGAACAAAGAGGAAATCGCCGCAATCCGTGCCGGACTGGTGCGAAAGTTCGGCGAGCAGAAGGCTCGTCATATGGCCGATATCAGCCGCAACCTCCTGGTCTATCCTAATCTTCTCATCATCGACTCCATCGACATCACCGTGAGAATATTCTGGCCGCTGGCTCCGGATCTAATGGAAGTGACAGCCTGGCAGCTGGCGCCAAAGGAAGAGAAGCCCGAGCTCTTAGCGCGCCGGCTGGACAATTTCCTTACCTTCCATGGGCCCGGAGGATTTGCTACACCCGACGACGTCGAAGCGATCGAATCGTGTCAAGCGGGTTATAAATCCGAGGGGGTCCAATGGTCCGAACTATCCAGAGGCATGCACCGGGAGGCGATCGCCGAGGACGAGCTTCAGCTGCGCGCGTTCTGGCGCCAATGGTTCGGCCATCTGGCAGGGCTGGGGAAGGTTGAGACCAACGACCCGGTGATCAGGCAGAGGGCGGCGCTGGCCCGCTGAAAACGAAAGCATCATGCCGGAAGTAAGCTC
>DASTJX010000181.1:0-29358 GCA_035716265.1 Nitrospira sp. | reverse complement strand
CACCTTGCTGAAATCCCTTTTCCCCGCCGTCTGGTTGACCAGTTCGAGTAAGGCCGTCTCCCCTTCAAATACGATGATGTCGTCGGTGATATCAAAAAGGTTGGGACAACGACGCAAATTATCAACCAGCCGCGTGAAGATGCTGCCGCCAATCGTCAGATGGATGTCGGGAGCAGCCTCCTTGATCAGCCGGCAGAGCGTCAGGCCTGGAATAATCTGGGAGGTGGCCGTGATCGAGACCCCGATCAGGCCAGGACGCTCGGCGATGATGGAGGACAGAAACCGTTCGCGGAACAGTCTGATGTACGGATTCTGCTGCTCGTCCCGGATGACTTTCATCAAATCCTTGGACGAGTAAATGGAATAGGTACTGAATTGATTGTCGACCACGGTCAGTCTGGTCGGAAAATACAGAGTCGAAATGACTTCCAACCACTTATCGATCAAAAAGAGGCTTTCCCGATAGGCTTCCATCTCATAGAAGCCCTCACCGCGGAGCGTCTCCTTGGCGAGTTCGATCCGATCGATCAGGTACGGAAACCGGTCGAGTGATTCGATGATTCTGGCCAGATGCTCGGCGCTGCCGGGACCGGTATCGCCCGTTCGTGCTCGCTCAAGTGCCTGCTTCTTGTCGAGGAGATCCTGATACAGACCGGCGCCATAGGACTTCGTGACGACCTCGTCGAGGAGTTCGATGCCCAAGTCGCGTTGGCTCACATCGGTGACGCCGGCTTGAGCCAAGAACCCAGTCAGCGAAGGAAGACTCAGATAGGGTTGCGACGGATGCCATGTCGGTGGGAAAATCAGTGAAACTTTCATGCCAGATCCCTACCGAGTGAATTGAAAAATAAGATAAATCTCGAAAGATAAGGACTTTGTTTTATACACTCCGCCCAGCCTCAAATGCAACCCACCCCTGGCCGTCAAGAACCTCCATAAATAGAAAAGCCCCAGCTCAGAGGAACTGGGGCTTTTCTTTGCCTGTTTGTTCCACCGTTAAAGGTGGAACATGATCACTCAGACCTGTTCAGCTCACGGAAGCTTGAGCGTGAACCAGGTGGAGAGCGCCTTCATACCATTGCGCTCAATGTTGTTGCCGTCCCACACCGCAAATGCGATGGGCACGGACATGCCCGCCTTGAACTGCACGTCATTGGCATCGCCTGTTTCCAAGGTCCGCTTCACGACCACGCGCCACGTCGGGCCGCTATATCCGCCGCCCTTGACTGAACCGGCCGGTTCCCACACACCGTTGCCGATCACGTCCTGGTGAGCCTGAGTCGTCAAGGTGCTGAAGCCGTTGGCATTCAGATCCTCGACCGCGCTCACACGCAAAGTCGGGTCAGACATAATATTGCCCGACCAAATGCCGGGGTTGAAGGGCCCGAGACTGCGACCGATCCGGTCTGGATAGGTCACGCCCCCGGCAGGCTCTTCAAAATAGTAATCCCAGAAAATGCCGGGATATTGATCGTCCACGTCCCAGAGTCCCGCACTATCCTTGCCAAGGTCTTTCTGCCACTCTGCGTTCCAGCGCCAAATGTTCGTGGTGCCGCCGGATTGACCCATGCACTGAAATGGCGGCGCACCGGACGTGTTGACTGGAAACATGATCGCGGCCTGGTCACGAAAGTCCTGCGGACCGATCGTCGTATCATTCTTCGTTTGATCGCTCCACTCGACGCGCAACCCGACTTCCTTGCCATTCGTCATGGCCTTGACGAACACGGACTTGACCGAGATGTTCGGATGCATCGGCGTGGTGATGAGCTGGCCGCTCAATGGCACGATGACACCCGGAACGCCCTCCCACACTGGGTTCGCTCCATCCATCGGGATGGGTCCCTTGACCGCCTTTGCCGGGATGGTCACCGGTTGGCTGACGGCCAACGGCACCTGCCCAATCGTCAACATCACGCCAACGATCAGGGCAGAGAGAAGAATGCCAAACACCACAGACTTGTTGTGTGTCTGCACTACTCTCATGGACTATGCCCTCCTCTCAATTAAATGATTAAGACTGACCCAAAATAGCTGCATCAAACGGTATAAAAGGAAACCCCGACACTGAACGGATCGTTAGGCGGTCCCGACCGGCCCGTCCTCCTCCTTGTCCTTTTCCTTTTGATCCATGAAATTCTGTGCGCCGGTTTCATTCAATAGGAGGTTAAGTTCGTTGCCTTGATCCTGCGCACCACACTCGTAGGTCTGACCTTCAGGTGAGTTGAACGTCGCCGGCCTGTAATCAGTTTCTGAATAAGTCTGAGGTGTGACCCCGAGAAACGCGGCTTCGAAATCCATCCAGTCGGAGGTCATGTCCGCGACGTGTTTAAACAGACCCGAGTCGGCCTTTTTGATCAGCATGCGGCAGAACAACGGCACCCAACGGCCGATGTGATTCTTGACGAATTTCTTTTGGGCATCAACCACGATTTGGGTTTTTTCGGCGCCATCGTGACAGCGTGAATAGGATTCTTTGTAGGCCAGAAAGTGCATGAACTCGAATTCGACGCTCAAGTGGTCGAGCCGTTCATGGATGTCTTTGGAGAGCTCGACACCGAAGGCCTTATAGAATCCGGCAATGTCACCCATGACGTGGGATTGCGCGAAGACGTGATCGTTGCCAAAGAGGGTTTCGTAGGGAGGACAGTCGAGCGTGATGACGTTGCTGAATACGCGCCGGTGTTCGGCCTGCAATTCGCTCAATTGCCAGTTCACGCATTCGGACGCGATGAGCTTTTCGATCTGATCGAACTGCTTGCGCATCAATGCCAGTTTTTGCTTCGCCCGATCCCCACCGATGCCGTCGAGCGCGGTTTCCAGCGCATCGAGCGCGGCGCGGCCGTCTTCCACAAACTCCCCGCACTGTAAATAATCCAAAAATTCGTCGTCTTCTGGATAGAGCAAGCTCCAGGAAACCAGGAGATAGAGCTTGCTTCGATTGAGTGCGCGTTCGACTGCGGGGGAATCTTTGATTGGGGATTTCGAAATGACGGCGGTTGAGGTCTGTGTAGAACCTTGTACAGACTGCTTACTCGTCATGAGAATATACTCCTCGCTTCGACCCGGTTGGCCCAGACATTTCTTGGGCAACGGCGGTCAAACGCCTGAGCGAAAGCCTGGGTATGATAGGTAAAGGTTGAGGGCTTGTCAAGCACGATTCTGATCCATTGAAACATCTACAAGACGTCGCTCGTTCCCCGACAATTCTGCCGCTCAGGGAAGCGGCTGGTACCGCCTGAAAGTTGCTGCTTTCCACCACTGGCTTGTCAGCGGGGCGTCGATTCCATCAGACGGAACGGCGTCACCCTAACGGCGATGTGATCATTCACGGTGCGACAGATATGCTCGCACATGCCGCATCCTACACAACGTTCACCTGAGACCACAAGGCGTTGGGCATCGAAATCCATGCTCAATGCCTCCGTGGGGCATTTCGACACACAGGCATGGCACCCCTGACCAGCGGTACAAAGCCGATGGTTGACCACAGCCACTCCCATCCTAACCTCCTGTACAGTACCTACAGACAACAGGGCTTCGGTCGCGCAGGCGGCAATACAAGGCGTATCGTCGCAGAGATGGCATGGCGTCTGGTCGGGGAAAATCACCGGTGTCCCGTCATGATGAACAGCAATCGACTCGTGGGGGCAGGCTTTTGAACAATCGCCGCACTTAGTGCAGCGCTCGAGAAAAATCGCCTCAACGGCGGCACCGGGAGGGCGCAGCCAGTCTGTGCGCATCTCGGGTGCCGGCTTCTCACGAACTGCGTCCGCGTGCGAAGAAAACTCTTTCGCGGCTTTTGCGACCGAGATGACGGAGTCCTTGAAAAAGTCGCGCCGACCGTATGTAGGATCAGTTGCCACGGTTTACAGTTGTTCTATTCCGCAGATGGTCAAAAAGGGCGCCGTTTTCACCCACCCAGCCCGACGCGCCGAGACGCGTCCTTCCTCAAGGACGGCCGCAACGAGCGAAAAGGTCGAAACGTACTTTTTGCCGTACGTTGAGACCTTGAGAGAAGTGAGAACGAAGCTGGCGGCCTTTTTCACCATCTGCGTTACATGACGCCGTCGGCCCGAAGCTTATACACCTCGACACAGCGGTCGCAGGCACCGAACTCCACATCCCAGCCGGGATGATTCTCGCGGATGAAGTCGAGCACATAGGTCTCGATCTTGCTGCCCATGTCCTCCACCCATGTATAGGTGGGAAACCGGCACAGGGGGCATGGAAACCCGGGCATGAGCATCACCTTGTTTTCCGTCTCGGGAACTTCACCGCCTTCCACGTCCACCGCGCGGTCCATCACTCGCAAGGTGTCGGTCGCCATTTCGATCAGTTCAGAGTGGGTGAAGAAACCCGTTTGCCACAAGCCCTCGAATACCGACTTCAACTGCACGGCGGGAATTTTCCGGTACCATGAACGAAATTCTTTAAACCGGTCTTCCTTACGCAGCATCGGCTCTTTGCCGGCGGAAGTGAGCCGGCTATCGACGCTGAGACTCCATAAAATGCGGTAGCGATGCAAAATCAGGGTTTCTTCCCCGGGATTCTGCCCCACTTTGGTATCGGGATCGTAGGCAAAGGCCGGATCCAGCATGTCGGAGATATGCATGAGCTCATGCCGGCAATACCGCGTGAGTGCCGGATCGTAAAACCGGCGGGGGATGAGCTTGATGCCGATCCCCTTCAGGCCCTTTTCTGCGAATTGCCTGGCCATGTCCTGTTCGACCGACCCCCACTTGCGTAAAATATCGACGCCTTCCTGGTCTTCCTTCAACACACCTTTGACCAGCACGATGCCGACCTTGTCCTTCACCAGCGGATACTCGTTGAACGCTTCACGGATGATGTCGGAAAACCCCCACGTGCCAAAAAGATATTGGTAGAGCTTCTTGAACTCGCTTTCCCGATCGTCGAGGGTGAACTTTTCATAAATCGGGTCGGCCAGCTCGTGAAACTCCTTATAATAGGTCGGGTCGCCCTCCCGCTCGGTTTTTTCCACGAATGAGTCGATCACTTCCTGCAGCAGTGCAGGCTGAAAACGCAGTTCCATATCGGCCTCGATTGTCCGGTTCCAGGGGCCGCTTTCCCCAGTCGTGATGCGGTTTGGCGGCGCTCTGAGCGGCTTGACTTGGCGCCGTTGCTTCTCTTACGATCACGGAAACGACCGCAAATTATACTGGGCCGAAACGGCGATTTGCAATCAAGCAGCCGTCATCGGCCGCTTCACCATATTACGATTCAGGCAAGGTACGCTCATGACACAACCAACCGCATCTACTCCCGTGCCTGCGCAGCCACTGCCGGCTTCAGCCGGCATGACGACTCCCATCGATTCTCTTGAATACTGGACCGCCGCCGCCCGTGAAGTGCGAACGTTTCGCGGACATTCACACGGCGTCTGGTCCGTCGCCTTTGCTCCCGATGGCTTGACGCTGGCCAGTGCCGGTGTCGACCGCCTCGTCCGCATCTGGGATATTGAAACCGGTCGGCTGCTGCGCTCGCTCCGCGGCCATACCAATGACATCCGGGCCGTACTCTACACGCCGGATGGACAAGCGTTGGCCACAGGCAGTGAAGATCGAACGATCCGATTATGGAATCCGAAGACGGGCGAACCGTTGAAGCTGCTCTTTACCCGATACGACCACAATATCTGCAGTCTGTCATTGTCTCCTGACGGCTTAATGCTGGCACGCGGCAGCCATAATAAGGACATCAAGATTTGGGAGGTCACGACGGGAACGGAGTTGATGACGTTGCTCGGGAAGGACCAATACGATCACCACTGGTCCGTATGCGTCGCCTTCTCCCCCGACGGCCGGCATCTCGCAAGCGGAATGGACATCGGCAAGATCAAGATCTGGGAGGTACTGCCCAGCGGCGAAGAGAAGCTCGTGCACAACGGTCATTGGCAGGAAACCGAAGAAGATTCGACCGAGACGCGTGGGTACTTCATCGAGGATGACGGCGGATTTCAAAAGCCCATGGACTATTGGATCGGCGCCATGACGTTCACTCCGGACGCCAAGTACCTCATCACCGGCAGCCGCGATCAAACGATCAAGATGTTCGAAATGCCGGAGGCGCTCGAGCATCGAACGCTGAAAGGGCATGGCGGCTGGATCCGTGCGCTCGTCGTGACTCCGGACGGCAAAGTCCTGATCAGCTCAGGAGACGACAACACGATTCGCTTCTGGGACCTCAAGTCCGGCCGGTGCTTCCGTACGATCAAGTCTCACACCGGCGGCGTCCGCGGCCTCTCACTCTCGGCGGACGGGCTCAGACTCGCCAGTGCCTCATGGGACCGGACGGTGAAACTCTGGGAGGGTGGCGCCGAGCCAGCAGAGTAGCTCACGCCTGACTGAGAGTTGTGTGCGGACGGTGGGCTGCTGCTCAGCGATGAGTGAACCCGCATGCCCTCTCGCTGCTTGGCTCCGCAAACTCGGCCATCCTGGACGATGTCCGAACGGACCTTCGAACATTGCGTCTCGCCATCGCCTTCCGCGACCACAGCGACAGGGGCATGCGACTCATCGCAAATCACAGCTAACCTCACCATCCACACCTCTTCACCTACAGAAACAAAAGTGACAGGCCGCCTGCAAGCCTGTCTTCTAATCTTGGCCTAACGCGCAAGTCGCTGGTAGAGCATCCGCCTTCGCACACCCTCACCGAAGAGAGAGAAAAAGAAGGCGACAGGCCGCTCCAAGCCTGTCGCCCTTTCAATCGCTGATTTCAGACCTGAGAATTCAGTTTGAGATCTGAATATGAGATTGTTTTACTCTTCGTCGTCCTCGACGTCGCCTTTGGCGGAAGGGATGCCGTAGCGCTTGCACTTTTCCCAAAGCGCCTTCCGTGAAAGCCCGAGAATCTTCGACGCGGTCGTGCGGCTGCCTTCCACTTTCTCCAACACTGATAGAATATAGTCCTTCTCGAATTCCTCGCGGGCCGACATCAGGGAATTGAGCGGCCGCTCGGGCCGCTTCTGCCCAGTGAGACCCTCGCTGCAAAATCCGCACGTATCCTGGGGCGTGCCGCCCGTAAACGGACAGGATTGGAAGCCGCACAAGTCCTGAGGCTGAACGGGGTCCCGCTCGCGTCCGAGCGCCACCGCCCGCTCGACCATGTTTTCAAGCTCTCTCACATTGCCCGGGAATGAATAGCGCAGCAGGAGCTCCCGTGAAACAGGGGAAAATCCTTTGAGTTTCTTATTCATCTTCACCGAGCAGCTCTGCAAGACGTGGTCGGCGATGACCATGATATCTTCCTGCCGCTTCCGCAGCGGAGGTACCACCACTTGAACAACGTTCAATCGATAGAATAAATCTTCGCGGAACCGTCCGAGCGATACTTCCTTGCGGAGATCCTTCTGTGTGGCACAGACCAGTCGCACGTCCACGTCGATCGTCTCATTACCGCCGACCCGCTCGAACCTGCGTTCCTGCAGCACACGCAGAAGTTTAACTTGCACGACCGGCGATATCTCGCCGATTTCATCGAGAAAGAGTGTGCCCCGATGGGCCAGTTCAAAGCGTCCGCGACGTTGCCGCAACGCTCCGGTGAAGGCACCTTTTTCATGACCGAACAGTTCCGCCTCGAGGAGAGTCTCGGGCAAGGCCGCACAGCTCACTTTGATCAGCGGGTGTTGGCCACGCGCGCTGTTCTGGTGAATGGCATTGGCCACTAATTCTTTTCCTGTCCCGCTTTCGCCCAGGATGAGAATGGTCGAATCGGTTCCGGCCACGGTTTTAATCTTGTCCAGCACTCCCCGCATCTGGCTGTTGGCGCCGAGGATGCCGTTAAAGCTGAATTTGCTCTCCAGCGTTTCCTTCAGGTCGCGATTCTCGCGACGCAAGGCCACGAGGCGGCCGACACGCTCAACGATCAAGAGCAGCTCGTCCATCTGAAACGGCTTGGTGATGTAGTCGAATGCGCCCAGCTTCATGGCACCCACGGCCGATTCCACCGACCCATGCGCCGTAATCATCACGACTTCCGTCTCAGGCGATCTGTCCTTCGTGGCTTTGAGGATCGTGAGTCCATCGGCGCCCGGCAACCGCAGGTCAGTAATGACCAGGTCGAAGGACTTCTCGCGCAGCACGCTAAGCCCCTCGGTGCCGGACGCCACGGCATGCACGTCGTACCCCACAGCCTCAAGCGAATCAACCATTGAGAGCCGAATCAGCGGCTCGTCGTCCACCAACAGGATGGCCAAGCCTTTCATCACACCCTTTCCACCAATGATCGCTCTCTCGACAGCGGAAGACATAGTGTAAACGTCGTTCCTTTCCCGACTTCGCTTTCTACCAGGATCTTACCACCATGTCGCTCGGCAATGCCCAGGCTGACCGACAAGCCCAAGCCGGTCCCTTCCCCTTCACCCTTCGTGGTGAAGAACGGATCAAAAATGCGCGGCAACACCGACGGGGCAATGCCCGACCCGGTATCGCTCACTTCGATCCGGCAGACGCCTTCGGCGACGGTGGTCCGTATCGTCAACACGCCGCCGCCTTTCATCGCCTGCACGGCGTTCAACACCAAATTCATCAACACCTGCTCGATCATGTGCCGATCGACCATAAGGCTCGGCAAGGCGGGACCGAGCACGGTTTCCAGCCGGATCAGATTGGGAGCAAAGAGATGATTCGTGAGCACCAGCACCCGGTCAACGATCTGGTTGATATCGGTGGAACTGAACTCAGGCTCGTGCTGCTGAGAAAAATCCAACAGTTGCCGGACGATCTTCTGCACCCGCCGGACGCCATCTTCCATCGAGACCCAATACTCTTCCTGGCGTGCGGGAGAAAGCGTCCCTTTGCGGAGGTTGTACAGACAGTTCAAAATGCCGGCGAGCGGGTTGTTGATTTCGTGAGCCACACCGGCGGCCAGCTTGCCCACAGACGCCAGCTTCTCTGAGTTCCTGATCTGTTGCTCGAGCTTCTTCGTGTCCGTCATGTCGCGCGCGATGCCGAGCACGCCCAGGATTTCTCCGTCGACACCCTGCAACGGCGAGACGCTGACCATGACGGTCCGCGCGTCCCCCATCCGCGTCATGACTTCGACCTCGTATACCTGTTTGGCGCCGATATCCAACGTGTTCTTGAGACGGCGCCCGCGATGCCGGCGCGAGAGCAGGGAGAGGTACGGGCGTCCGAGCAGATCGTCTTTGCGATAGCCCCACACATTCACCTTGCTGTTGACGTACGTAAAGCGTTGTTCCGTGTCGAGCGTATAGATCACGTCATTGGCATTCTCGAGTAGATTTTCCAGATATTGTTTCGTTTCCTCGATTTCCCTGGTCCTCTCACGGACTTTGACTTCGAGTTCTTCGCGATAGATTTGCAGCTGCCGTTCCAGCTTCTTCCGGTCGGTGATGTCGCGCATCTGCACCATCACCAGCACCTGGCCGGCTCCGGCAACGCGGATCAGGTCCATCTCGACGGGCGTTTCCATACCCGCCGCGTTATAGACGGTGATTTCCTGGGTCGGGACCTGCCGTTGACCGGTGCCGATGTCTGCCAGCCAGCGGGTCAGAGCCTCACGGTGCGACTGCACGACCACGTCGTGCATGCTGCGTCCGACCACCTTGGACTCGGCGTAACCAAGCGCTTGCTCCTCGCGCTTGTTAACGGCGACAACGGTTCCGGCGGCATCCACCATGAACACCGAGTCTGCGACCAGGTCAAACAGGGCCTTGTAACGGGCCTGCGATGCGACCAGTTCCTGCGTGCGCTCGGAAACCGCCTGCTCCAAGCCCGTCGTGTAATGCTGCAGTTCCTGCTCCAGGCGATGCCGCTCCGTGACGTCGCGCACAAACGCACGGGAATGCACCAGTCCGCCGCGATCCTCGTCGAAGAGCGCGGTGGCATGAATCTCCACGTCGATCGGACGGCCGTCTTTGGCGATCAGGACGGTTTCCATCGTGGTCTGCCCTTGAGAAACGAGCCGCTCGAGATACTGCAGCACGCGTGCCGCCTGCCCGCTCGGGACAACGTCCCACAGCTTCATCATGAGCATCTCGCTCAGCTGATACCCCAGCTTATCGAGGCCGGTCTTGTTGACGTGCACAAACTGTCCGCTGCGATCCAACTGGTAGATCATCTCGGGGGAATGCTCGATCAGGTCTCGGTACTTCTCTTCCAGTGCCCGCACTTCCCGCATCCGCTGCTCGATGTGACCGAATGAGCGCTGCAGATTGGAAGCCATCTCGTTGAACGCACCGGCCAATTCCTCAATTTCATCCCCGGTCTTGAGTGCAAGGCGACGCTCCAACCGCCCGCTGCCGATTTCCTGAACCCCGCCCTGCAACAATTGAATCGGCCGGGCAATCCGCCGGGCCGCGAGCACCCCGGTGCCCCACAAGACGGCCAAGACCCCCAGACCATAGAGCAGAACCTTGGCCACGAGCTCCGCCAGTGGCGCGAACGTTTCCTTAGGATCCTGACGGACAACGGTCACCCAATGCTTGCCGCCGATGCTTCCCGCCGCCAGCGGCTGACTGAACCGCACCGGGGCGAAGCCCACCAGGGCGTCCTTGCTTCCGTGCGAATCGTCCTCCGCAACTGTCCAGCCGGACTTCAGCTTGCTCAGCACACTGATCAATTCCGGCTTCACCGAGTGTTCTTCCGGTGCCAGGATGGGACAGATAACCGGACTTCCGTCCGATGTGAAGAGCATCGCGTGACCGGTCGACCCGATGGTGACGTCGGCGATCGAATGAAACAACGTGTCCCGTCGGAGCAAAATCGTAACGGCTCCGATGACCGTCTTCTGGAGATCGTCCAGAATCGGCGCAGCGACCACCACGACGTGGGTTCCAAACGAGGGGTCAAAGGTGATTTCACTGACATAGGGCTGTTGGCTGGCTTCCCTGACCAGTGCCTGCCACCACGGGGCTTTCCCATAGAAGTATTCGACCTGGGGTATCGAGCTCACGACCAGTGCCCCCTGTTGGTCAGTCACCAGGATCCCCACATAGTCCGACTTCCGAATGTCGTGCCAACGAATCAGATAATTGGTGACGATGCGGTTGATAAACAGGGGAAACTCGCTGCGCTTGTCCCGCTGCTTCCAGCGCTGCTGCCAGTCCTTGATCATGTTCTGGATGCTCCGGGCGTCTTTGCCTTCGTAGGTCCGATTGGACTCCGTGACGGCGGTACGCAGGAACGGCGTGGTGGCGAGTTGCTGGCCTTCGTTCATGACCCGCGTGACGTGCATTTCGATCCGGCGGGCGGCATCGACGGCGACTTCCTTGAAGTTGATGCCGGTGGTCTCGCGCAACGCGCGACGTTCTTCGAGATAGGTGAGGCCAAGCAGGAACGTCAACGGGAGGAGTCCGACCATCACGATGGCGATGATGATCTTGCGCTGGAGACTGTGTGAGCGGCTCCAGAATGCCATGATCGATCCGTTACCAGACAATGCACGGTGACACGCTATCGCCAATGGTACCGGATTGCTCCGTCAGCGTGCTATGCCCGCTTCAGGAGCCGTCCCGACCCGCCCGGCCACAGCAACAGCAGCGGACTGGCGACAAATACCGAGGAATAGGTGCCGAAAATGACGCCCCAAAGCAGCGCCAAGGAGAAGTCATGCAGCACCTCACCGCCGCCCAGCGTCAACGGAATCAACACCAGTACGACCGTCAGACTGGTGACGATGGTGCGGCTCAACACTTGATTGATCGCGTTGTTGATCATCGTCACTTCGTGCTCACGACGGCGCACTCGCAGATTCTCGCGAATGCGGTCGAAGACCACGACGGTGTCGGTCAGCGAATAGCCTGCGAGGGTTAACAGCGCCGTAACGACCAGGAGGGTGATCTCTTTATCGAGGATATAAAAGGCCCCCAGCACGGCGAGCACGTCGTGAAAGGTCGCCAGCGCTGCCGCGACGCCAAACCGCAACTCGAAGCGCGCCGCAATGTAGAGAATGATGCCCGCGAAAGAAATCACGATGGCCACGAGCGCATCCGACTGCAGCTTCTTGCCGATCGTCGGACCGATCTCCGTGCTCGACTCCACGACGAAACGGTTCCCTGGAAATTCCTTTGTGAAAATCGACACCACCTGTTCCGCCGTTTTCTCCTCGATGGTCGTCGAGGCCTTCACACGGATCAGCAGCTTGTTCTCCTGGCCGAATTCCTGAAGCTCGGCGTTGCCCAGCCCGTTGGTCTCAAGCGCCTTTCGGGCTTCCTCGATTCCGATCGCCTGATCGAACTTCAACTGCACCGCCGTGCCGCCCGCAAAGTCGATGCCCAGATTAGCCGCACCGCGAGCGATCTGAATCAATCCGATGATGCCAAGCACCACCATAATGCCGGAAAACAGAAACGCATACCGGCGCTTCCCCATGAAATCGACGTTCGTCTTCCCCAGAATTTCCAACATGCAGGCTCCTTCACACTAAATGCTCAACCGCTCGACTTTATGGCGTTGGTTGATGATGTCGAAGATGACCTTGGTCCCGACGAGGGCTGTAAACAGGTTGATGGCAATTCCCAGGCAGAGCGTGACGGCGAATCCCTTGATCGGCCCCGTGCCGAACAAAAATAGGGCTACACCGGTGATCAATGTGGTCACGTGCGAGTCCACGATCGTCAGCAGAGCTTTGTCGTAGCCTCCGTCGACCGCCAATCGGACCGCCTTCCCGGCCCTGAGTTCTTCCCGGATGCGTTCGAAGATCAGCACGTTGGAATCAACGCCCATTCCGATCGTCAGCACAATACCCGCAATGCCGGGCAAGGTGAGCGTGGCGTTGAGTGCCGATAAGGCTCCCATCAGACAGATCAGATTGAGGACGAGCGCAAAGTTCGCGATCACGCCGGAAAGCCGGTAATAGACGATCATGAAGACGATCACCACGGCCCCTGCAATGAGGGTGGCCCGCACGCCCTTTTCAATCGAATCCTTCCCCAACGACGGGCCGACCGTCAGATCCTGGATAATCTTCAGCGGCGCCGGCAAGGCGCCGGCCCTCAATACGATCGCCAGGTCGTTGGCTTCCTGGGTCGAGAACGTGCCCGTGATCTGCGCCCTCCCCCCGCTGATCCGCTCTTGGATGACGGGCGCCGAATAGATGGTGTTGTCGAGGACGATGGCCATCCGCTTCTTTACGTTCTCGCCGGTAATCCGCTCAAACTCTCGTCCACCCTTCGCGTCAAAGGTAATGGACACGTATGGATCGTTGAATTGGCCAATCGAGACTCGCGCATCACTCAAGACGTCTCCGGTCAGCATGACCCGCTTTTTGACGAGGTATGGAATGCGGTACTCACGTCCAGTATCCCGTTCCACGGCGCGCTCAAAGAGAACCTGACTGCCTTCCGGCAGCTTGGTTTCTGCCTGCTTCACGACCTCCGCTTCCCTGTCCTTCGGAATGCGTGAGGGCAGATCGAGCTTCATCTGGTTGTCCTCGTCGAGCATTTTAAATTCGAGAAGGGCGGTTTCCTTGATGAGATCCTTCGCCCGCTTGGGATCCCGGACCCCCGGCAACTGAACGACGATTTGTTTCATGCCCTGCCGCTGCACGAGGGGTTCCGCGACGCCGAATTGATCGATACGGTTGCGAATCGTTTCCAAGGCCTGATTGATGGCAGAGTCTTTGATGCGCTTACTTTCCGTCTCCCGGACCTCCCAGGCGATCGTATTCGCGGAGCCAGCGGATTCAACCTCGGTGAAGGTGGGAAACTCATCGAGCAACTTCTGGATCTGCCCCTTCAAGTCCGCGTTCTGAAATTGAATGACGATTCTCGTCGGCGACGTCCGTTTCACGGATTCGGCCGGAATTTTCTTCTCGACCAACAGATCCTGTATGGCCACCACCGAACGATCCACCGCTATTTCCACGGCCCGGTCTTCGTCGACTTCGAGGACCATGTGAATGCCACCTTGCAGATCCAGCCCGAGTGCGATGCCCTTGTTGGGCAGGACGGATCTCATCCACGTCGGCAAGGCCTGGTAGAGATTGGGGTAGGACGGCAAGACGCAGACGATTGATATGAGCAGGACCAACAGCAATAACAAGAGCCTCGCACGTACTTTTTTCATATCGAGTTCAATCCCTCCGTCCTCCGGCTACGCCTCTTTGTCGTCCTCGTCAGAGCGTACCCGCCCAATGTATTCCCGTTGCATTTTGATTTTCGTATTATCGGAAATCTGCAGTGTCACAGTGTCCTTCCCCAAATTCGTGACCGTCCCCCAGATCCCCGAAGCCGTGATCACCTTGTCGCCTTTCTTCAGCGACTCCATCATGGCTTTTTGTTGCTTCTGCTTTTTTTGCTGCGGCAGAATTAACATGAAATAGAAGATCACGAAGATCAGGATAAAGGGCACCAGCGATAGGATCGTCCCAGACCCCGACCCGCTTCCGCCCGTCCCCTGTGCCCATGCGATTGATTCCATCAGCATCATGGTGTTCCTCTCTTACCAGGCTCTTGTCCTCACTGCTTTCACTCACCCGCCGCGCGAACATTTCCGCAGCTCGACTGATCGTCCCCCCCCTTTGCACATGCAGTCATGCGGGCCGGCTCCTGACTCTGCTGATGATAAAAGGATTCGCGAAATGACCCGAACGAACCCTGTGCGATGGCCCCTCGTATCCGCCGCATGAAGTCGGAAAAAAACCATACGTTATGAAGGGTGTTGAGTCGTGAAGCGAGCATCTCCTTCACGTTGTACAGATGATGCAGGTACGCGCGTGAATAGCGCGCGCACACCGTGCAGCCGCAGGCCGGATCGATAGGCGATTCGTCGCGTTGATAACGGGCTTGCTTGATCAGCACCCGTCCAAAAGTCGTAAACAGCCATCCCGTTCTGCCGTGTCGCGATGGCAGGACGCAATCGAACAGATCGATGCCGCGGCCCACCGCTTCGATCAGATTTTCAGGCATGCCCACGCCCATCAAATATCGTGGCTTCGTCGCCGGAAGCTCCGGAACCGTGACGTCCAACATCCGATACATGTCGTCCTTACTTTCGCCGACCGAAAGTCCCCCGACGGCATAGCCGTCGAATTCCAGCTTCACCAAATCGCGGGCCGAGCGCGCGCGAAGTTCCTCATCCACTCCTCCTTGCACGATGCCGAACAGCGCTTGACCTCTGCGATGCCGGCTGGCCAGACAGCGTGCCGCCCACCGTGTCGTCCGTAAGACCGCCTCCTCGACGGCGATCCGGTCAGCGGGTAAGGCGACGCATTGGTCGAATGCCATCATGATGTCGGCACCGAGCGCTTCTTGAATTTCCATCGCCACTTCAGGCGAGATGAAATGCGCGGACCCGTCGATGTGTGATTGGAAACTGACACCGGCCTCTGTGACCTTGCAGAGCTTGGCCAGACTGAAAATCTGGAAGCCTCCGCTGTCGGTCAGAATGGCCCCTTTCCAACCGGTAAATCGGTGGAGACCGCCCATTTCGGACACGACCTTGTGTCCCGGACGCAAATACAGGTGGTAGGCATTGTTCAGCATGAGCCGAACGCCCAGCTGCTCCAGGTCTTGAGGGTCGATTCCTTTGACGGGACCCAGCGTTCCAACCGGCATGAATGCCGGCGTCTCGATCCGCCCGTGAGCGGTGGTCAGCATACCGAGTCTTGCGCGCGTCAACCGATCCGTCTGGCTAACCGAAAAATCCATAATCCCTTTGCTCCGATCCCGCTCACATCTGATCAGGGGCAGAAATCCCGAGAACCGCAAGGCCGTTCTTGATCACTTGCTGAACTCCTCGCATTAAGGCCAGGCGAGCGGCGGTCCGCTCCGGAGGCAACGATTCCCGTTTGGCCCCTTCATCGGCTGAGAGGCCGGACGCCGCTGGCGCGAAAACCTCGGCGTCGGCCGCAGGAGGAAGAATTCGGTGCTTGTTGTAAAACGTGTGCAGGAGTGCGGCGAGTTGTTGCAGATAGTACGTCACGCGGTGCGGCTCATACCCGACGGCAGCGCCTTCGAGCGTCGACGGATAAGCAGCCAATTTCCTGATCAACCCCAATTCGTCCTGATCGGATAACAATGAGAGATTCGCATGGCTCGGCAGCGGACAATTAATGCCGCGCGAAGCGGCGACCCGCCAGAGACTTGAAATCCTGGCATGGGCATATTGTACGTAGTACACGGGATTGTCTGCTGACCGCTGCTTGGCCAGCTCGAGATCAAATTCCAGGTGCGTCTTCGAATCGCGCATCAGGAAATAAAATTTGGCCGCATCGGCCCCAACCTCGTCGATGACCTCGCGCATCGTGACGAACTCGCCGGTGCGTTTCGACATCTTGACTTCTTCGCCGGCCCGCAAGAGCTTGACCAGCTGCACTAACACGACTTGCAGGCGCTCTCCGGGATGTCCATAGGCCTGCATCACCGCCTGCATGCGTGGAATGTAGCCGTGGTGATCCGCGCCCCAGACATCGATGAGCAGATCGTAGCCACGCTGCAGCTTATCCCGGTGATAGGCGATGTCGGAGGCGAGGTAGGTGTATTCGCCGTCCTGTTTCTTGACCACCCGGTCTTTCTCGTCTCCAAAAGCCGTGGAGCGAAACCACCAGGCGCCGTCCTGCTCGAATACCAACCCACGAGATTTCAATTCATCCAGTACGCGCTCGACCGATTGGGAGGATAACAGGGAAGCCTCGCTGAACCAGGAGGCCAATTCGATGCCGAATGCGCGTAAATCATCACGGATCAGTGCCAGCAACTCCTGATAGGCCAGTGTCCGGCATCGCGCCTCAAGCTGCTCAGGCGAGAGGCCGCCTTCCGCATCAAGCTGCGGTTTCAGGCGCTCGGCCAACGCTGAAATATAGGCTCCATGGTAGCCATCCTCGGGAAAGTCTCCCGGTTGGCCGGATTGTTCACGATAACGGGCCAAGACCGACGCTCCCAAAAGCTTCATCTGACGCCCGGCATCGTTAATGTAGTATTCACTGACAACGTCATAGCCGACGGCCTGCAGTAGGCGGGCGAGGGCTTGCCCGACGGCAGCACCGCGGCCGTGTCCGACGTGCAATGGGCCGGTCGGATTAGCGCTCACGTACTCCACCAGCGCCCGCCGTCCCTTGGCGAGATCACTTGTGCCGTACAACGCTCCCTGTCCCTCTATCTCTTTAAGCGTTTCCTGCCAGAGCGCGGGCTTGACGGTCAGATTCAGGAATCCTGGGCGAACGATTTCCACCCGGTCGAAGAGTTGGTCCCGTTGGGCAAGATTCTCGACGATGATCTGCGCGATGTCGTGAGGCGCTCGTTGTTCAGAGGAGGCGAGGGACATGGCCACGGTCGAGGCGAGGTCCCCCCATTCCGGCCGCTTCGGCGCATCGAGACTGAGCGTCGGCCAGGCCAAGCTTTTCAATTGGCCTTTGTTCCTGGCTCCGTTCAGGGCGCCGAGCAGCGCACTAGTCACCTTTTCCTGCACCACACCGTGCGACAAAACCTCTCCTAAGTCCTTAGCATTGAAAGAGAAAATTAACTCGGCACTCTATCATAGGGTGGATTTGCGAGACAAGGCACAGGTCAGGAATTTCGTGGATTGATGCGGACAGCTCGAGCCGTCTGACAGGCAGTGAGAATGGCGCTCGGCGAGAATTTCAGGCATGGCTTCTCTCCACAATTTTTCACCATGTCCCATGACGCGCAATGGCAAACCTGTGCCTGTAAGACGGTCACCGCAGGCCCGCGAGGCGCCCATCTCGCCGGATCCGTCGGCCCGAACAGGGCCACGGTCGGCACCCCCAGCAATGCTGCGAGGTGAGTGACTCCCGAGTCATGCCCGATATACAGGCCAGCCAGCGACAGGACGCCGGCCAGCAGCCGTAGAGACAGATCATGCAACCGGCTCGGGTCGTGCCTCAGATGGTTCAGCAGATCGTGCATCACCTCGCGGTCAGCCGGTCCTTCAAGCAGCAGAGGCTGAACATCTTGATCACGCAGGCCCTGCATGACAGAGGCCCAGATATCGGGGTTCGCGCACTTGTGTCGACTTCCGCTTCCCGGATGGACGAGCGCAAAGGGACGATTGAATGAAACCCCACAGGTCTGCAGATGAGTTTCTGCATCCCGGCGAAGGTTTTCAGGTATGACCAGATCGGAGACGATCGGCACATCGGCCGCTTTCTCGTCGAGAATTTCAGCATAGCGGTCGCTTTGATGGACCGCGCTCAAGGTCTGAGCGAACGGCGATTGAACTACCGCGTCGGCCGCTCCGCACTTCATGAGAGCAGCTGCGAGGGCGCCCGCTTCGTCTCTGATCCAGGCGACGGCGAGGTCACAGCGGCTCATGCCATCGAGCAACACTGGATCCTCCGGGCGATCGCCGTTAAACAGGGCGGCGCAGCCCGCCCCCTGAAAGGCCACCCACTCGTCTACCAGGTTACTGGCACCCAGCAATGCAGCAGCCTGTTCCTGTGCGCAGAGCACGAGCCGATGGTGCGGATAGCATACGCGGAGCCTGCGTATGGCCGGCACGGCGAGGAGGAGGTCACCGAGCGCTCCGGGATGGAACAGGACGATCGTGCGTGCCATGCCGCTCAAGACGATTCAGGAAGGATCTTCCCATGGAGTGAGCGGGCCGCCCGAAGATCGGCGGGAGTGTTGACGTTATAGAAGGACCGCCCACCCGGATCGATCCCAACCAGTTCATCCGCCGTCACGAGGCGCACGCGAAGCGACGGATGATCGGCCAACTGCTGTATTTTCAATTCGTGCGCCTGAAGGAGACTTTCCATGACGGGCAGACAGTGTCGATGATAGAGGGCGTGCATCGGATGCAAACCATTTGGAAGCTTGGCCATCACCAGATCGGCTTCACCCTGTACCGTGAGGAAGTACCGGATGATGACCGGATCGAGAAACGGCATGTCACAGGCTACGGCAAACACCGATGGCGTCATCGCTTGCTTCAAGCCGGTATAGAGACCGCCCAAGCTTCCACAGCCGGGGATGAGATCCCGCCAGACCGGCACATCGGAGTGGAGAGGAGGACTGTCCTGGGCAATGACCACAACGACGGTACGAAAGACCGACCGCAAAACCGCGAGACTGTGCTCATAGAGCGTTTCGTCTCCGATGGACAAGAAACGCTTATCCTCCCCCATTCTGCGACTTTTTCCCCCTGCCAGGACCACGCCTGTCACATCGGCAATCATGGGATCCGCCATACTCGTTCACAAAAAACAAGAGGGGGTGGGTTTCCCCACCCCCTCCGTGGTGTTGTCACATCGGGATCCTGACGCGAATTAGATCGTCTTCCCCTTCTTCTTATTCGCGCGGCGGGTCATCACCCATCCTTCCAGCAATACCACGCCGAAGGCAATGATGGCTGGATAGATGTAGGTCTCCTTCGGAATCGGCGGGTTCAGGAACGTGTAGTAGAAGGCCGATACGGCCATCTTCCGTCCTGCGTCACCGTTGTGTCCGTCCCAGGCGAAGAACACGGTCGGCACATATTGTCCGACTTCGAAGAACGTATCTTCGTCGTAGTCCTGATCCTTTTTGTTCCCGAGCGGGCGTTGAATCATCACATACCAGCGGCCATTCTTCCATTCGCCCTTGAGGACCTTCAGGTTCTCTTCATAGGTGTCACGTTCTTCAAAATCCTTGTCCCATCCCGTTCCCTTGAACGCCCGGATCGATCCGTCGGCTTCCCACTTCACAATGTCGACCGGGAACTGCTCGTTGGTCCCGAACAGATACCGTGGCTTGATTGGAGCGGGTAATTCCTTCCATTTCACAGGTGTTTCGATGGCGATGGCGTCGTTGTACACCTTGTAGTTGTTCTGATTCGACGCGATGGACCCTTCCTCCCCGGTCTTCGGATCCTGCTCCTTGATATCCAGATTCACTTGTGTGGGAGCCCAGGGCAGCTTGCCCTCGGCGACGCTCTTCGTGCGGTCATCCCACTCCAGGAGATAGACGATAAATTTGTCGTTATACAGCGAACGAACCCAGATGTCATCGATCCGGTTCACGAAGTTGCGCGGCTTGTGCGTGATCTGTCCACCCATGGCCACATACCGTTTGGATGCCTTCTGCCACGCTTCATTCTCCATGTCCGTCGGAATTTCACCTTCGACCGGGTCGGACGGCACCACGAAGTTGATCTTTGGCTTATCCGTCAACGGGTCAATGGGGAGAGGCTTTCCATCCGCATCCCGCTCGCACAGAGAATTCACCCAATTCGCGATATGCCAACGTTCCTCAATCGTGGTGTTGTCCGCGAATGAGGGCATCGGGGTCCCGTTTACACCGGTTGAGAATGTCCGGAAAATGTTTCGCACGTTATAGGGGTCTTGGCGGCTGCCACGGAAGTTCCAGCACTTGTGCCAATCGGCCGGCTGAATGGAAAAACCCCAGTCGTCTTTCAGGTTGAATGCATTTCCGTCACCTCGGCCTTCGGCACCATGACACTCAACGCACTTTTTCTCGACAATCAGCTCCGATCCCTTCTTCAGGCTTTCCTCCGTCGCAGCGATCGGCTTGATATCTCCGAGTTGGAGAACCGTCTGGGCCTCGGACTGCTTGTCCGTAAATTTCCTGTCTTTGACCAACTGGGTTGTCACGAATGAGAGCACTTGCAACCGTTGCTCTTCCGTCAGAATACCCTCCCACGACGGCATGGCGGAACCCGGCAAACCATGCGTGACGGTCTCGAACAGGTCGTTCTGTCCCGGAACGGGCTTCCGGGAATCGAACAAGGGAAGCTCTCCACTCGCGGTATGCCGAATCTTGAACGTGCCTTGATTGAAGTTACGCGGTCGGGGCCAGAGACGATCGGCGCCAGGTCCATCGCCTGCGCCGTCGACACCGTGACACCACACACACTTCGTAAAGTAGACGCGCTTACCTGCCTCGATCATCTCGGCAGAAGGCTCCGGGGCCAGATCGCCCTTCTTGAACCCTTCGGGCATGTCTTCGGCTCCGATTAGCGGAACGCCGACGCTCCCCGACGCCAGGATGATTCCGAAGGCGGCGACTGCGACCACTCCTGCCTTCCCACTTGAACTGTTCATCATGTTTACCCTCATCTCAATATGTAGATCAGGTTATGAATCGCCTTAGACGATTAGTCCCAGGTACGGGGGTAGTAGCCCGTGTGCCAATATTCAAACAAGATTACCTTCCAGATTTCATCGACCGTCAGGTGCTGTTCCCAAGGCGGCATCACAGACGCCCATGGGAAGCCTTCGTTCGGCAATCCGATGCCGCCCTTGGCCACGCGCCAGAAGATGAATGTTTCTTGTAGTTGGGCGATGGTTCCCGGATCGGTGAAATTGGCCGGAATAGGATTGAAGGCAAACGCGTGCAATCCGCGGCCGTTTAAGTTATCGCCGTGGCAGAAATGGCAGTTCTGGAAGAAAATCTCCCCGCCCTCACGGACATACTTCAAATACCCCGTGCTCTTTTCATCCCAGGGGTTGGCGTTGGGCTTCATCAACCGGCCCATACCCTGTTCCACGATGTTGGCATTTGTAAATTCCTGATCGTACTTTCCCTCCGGATTGACGCGATACGGATTCTGTGACGTCTGAAGCACATAGGTCTTGCCATGCACCTTCGTGCTGGCCGGCGGCGCCGGATGCACGGTGCGCAACTCAATCGGCTCCTCGGACTTGGGCTTCATCGCGTTGTACGAAAATCCGCCGATGAGAATCGGAAGCAGGATGAGATAGGCGTACCTCAGCACCTTGTTGCCGCCGCTCTGCGCATCAAGGACGTTCAAAATCGGCTGCTTGAATTTCTTCCAGTCTTCCTCGTTCGAGGACACCCACATGAAGACAGCGACGAGGGATACCGTGCCGTACATGGCACGCACGCTGAACGGGATCGGAGGATAAACCCGGTACTTCAGGTACAGCAGAATGAACGCCCAGAATCCGATGCCCTGCCAGAACCTCGGGAGCGGCATCCCCATCGAACTCATCATGTAACTGAGCCCGGCAAAGCCCGCCACGAAGAGCGTTAACTCCAATAGCATCTGCATTGGCATATAGCCTTCGACCAAGCGCACGGTATTGGAAGGAACGACATCGAAGATCATCCCGACAAGCAGGAGAAGTCCGACGACTCCCACCAAGGCGCCCACTGACATCAATGCTTTCATGGGTAAACTCCCTTATGTCTACAGATAGACGGCCAAGATTACGAAATCTTCGGTGGCGGTGCGCCCGCCTTCACCTGCGACAAATAGTCGACGATCTTTTTCAACGCTCCGGCGCTCAGCTTTTGCCCGAAAATCTTCGGCATCAGGTTGTCGGGGAATCCCTTCACCACATAGGCGCTGGGAGAGACCACCGATTCCATGATGTACTCAGGAGTGCTATGTGCCGTTCCCTTGTACGCCGGATCCTTGATCCGCTGAGGTGCGTTCGTGGCCTCTTCCAGTTTCGGCCCCTGCGTGCCGGTCGCGCCTGGGATGCCCGGAATCGTGTGGCAGACGACGCATTGCGCCTTGGCAAAAATCTGATCGACCGGCTCAGAGCCGTCGGCCAGCAGCGCGCTCGCAGCGCCGGCAGGCTTGTCTTCTTGCTGCTTGGGACGCTCGGCTTCCGGAATGAATTTTTCGTAGGATTTGGTGATCTCCTCGAATGACGGCGCTTCCCGTCCTTCGCGAACATAGAACCACGTATCGACCGCCGCCAACTCAGGCAGTGACAGCGATATCGGTGGCTTGTGAATTTTGGGCATGGGGCTTTCTTTATCGTTGGTGCCCTTCACACCGTAACCAGACACCACATAGCAACTGGGACACGCATGTGATTCGGCGATGTATTCCTGGGCGTTTTCGGCGGTACCGCAGCCCGGACACGATTCTTTTTCCGCGTATTCGCGCTTCGCCGCGTTGCCCTTTGCATATTTGGGGTCATCGAGGCGCTCCTTGCCTGCCCGCTCGGGAAGCCCCAACAAGTTTGGCGCGCGTTCACCGAGCATACCGGCATGGAACGCATGGCAGAGCGGACACTGACCTTTGCCGATCGCGCCTTGTACTTTGTTCTGCCCGATGCCGCCGAAGATGATTTTTTCACCCTCGTCGGCCAGCTGCTGCGGGCTCATCGAGCTAAAGTCCAGCTTTTCTTCCTTGGGAGGAAATCCGCCTTCGACCTGCGGCAACCAGTTTCCGTAACCGGAGAGAAATGCGGCCACGAAGAACATGAACCCGCCGATCTTCAGCAGCGCCGCGAGATTCGTAAAGTAGATCGCCATGACGAAGGTCGTGACGGTAATCATCACGAGCGAGACCGGGAGCAACCGATTCTCTCCGTAAAAATTATTCTTGTAGTTGGCGATGGCGATGAACATCAAAATCGCCGCGATGATGCCAATGAAGGTTTTGAAGGTCGCCCGTTTCTTGGCGGCAGGATCGCTGATGGAAAATTGAAAGTAGATGAGTAAGCCCGCTAGCAGGGCCAGAACCACCCAGCCCATCGAGAGAGCTTCATTGATCAGATTACCCACGGTTTAAACCTCCTGCGGCTACACCGGTGGGAGACGCGATCACGTCTCCCACGGCGAGCCAGACTCAATAGGGATGGTTAGTGGCTGCCAGCAGGTTGCGGCGCGCCGCCAGGAACTCCCACTTTTTCGCCGACCGGCACTTTCTTCGCGGTCAAACTCCCGAGCCAGAAGACGAAAAGAATACTGATCCAGAAGAACAGCACGTTGAACGAAATCATGTTCGCCGCAAATCCCACCGTATGGGTGTACGCCCAGGGTGAGTTGTCACGCATGATTTCGTTGACGTGCCAGAACAACCGGACTGAGGAGCGGATGTAACCCATCAACCCCATCATCCAGGTAAAGGCCGTCGCCAGCATGATGAGCGCGTACTGTGAACGAGCGGAGATCTTACCCCACTCGATCGGTCCCATCTGCTTCGCGCCCTTCATCATGACGCTATTCAGCGCAAACATGAAGAAGAGGCAGGACAGAGTGGTTGCCACTTGCGGAACGGAGAGTCCGACGCGGACGTTGGCAGGAATGTAGTAGCCGTAGATCGCGAGCCAGATGATGTTGACATAGGCGAAGAAGAAAAAACAGCCCATGAAGATATTGCCGAATTTGGACCACGATACCGTGGAAACCTTGTTGCCCCGCATGTACCACACGAAGCTCAAGACGGTCGTCGTGATGATGACGTTGATGCCGCCGTTCTTGGCGGACATGACGCCGTAGTTGCCCAGTACCGGATGTTGCTGGCCGCCCATCGCCTTGAGTTCCGCAGGACTCATGACCATGGTGTGCGGCGTAATGAAGACGAGGAACCCGCAGACCAGGAGAAACACCAGATACTTGATGTAGCGTTGGTACTTTTCGGCACCGCGCATGCGGCCCATCGCCTGCCACAGATAGTAATTGGTGCTCAAGAAGAGGATGCCGATCATGGTAGCCTGGATGATGAACAACCAGGCGAGCAGACCGCCCATAAGCGTGATTCCCATCTGTTGGCGATAGGCGTACACCTCGCGCATCAGCCAGTAGCCGGCGAAGGGCAGAGGAATCAAGAACGCCACACCGAGCGCCATGGCGATATAACCCATCCAATCATAATGGGCCCGATCCTCATCGGTCTTTGACGCGAGGAATTTATAGGCTGCATAGGCGGCGACGACACCGCCACCGAACGCCATATTGCCGAGGATGCGGTGCACGTTGAGCGGATTCCAGAGGGCGGTATGAATGACGTGCCAGATATTGCCCAGGAACCTTCCCTGCTCATCGACGCCGGCCGGCGACATCATGAAACCGATCCAGGAATTCGCCAAAAACATGAGCAGAGTTCCAATGATGTTCAGCACCACCGACATGCTCAGATGGATCCACTTCAGGAACCCCTCCTTCATCTTGTCCCAACCGTAGTAGTAAATGTAGAGGGTGCCGCTCTCGGCTACGAACATCAATGCATAGATATGCATGACCGGTCGGAAGATGCTGGAGAGATACCCGAAAAATGCCGGATAGAGCGTGAGGAAGGTGAAGATGAGGATACCGCCAAGGATCGCCGTCAGGGAGTAGGCCGTCAGACTGATTTTCACAAAATCGTAGGCCAGCTGATCATACCGTTTCGCGAGCGCCTTGTCTTTACTTACGACCCCCATGAACTCGATCACCATACAGAAAATCGGCACGGCCAGCACGAAGCTGCCGTAGTAGAGGTGCTGCTGGTTGGCAAACCAGAGCAACACGCGGCTCTCGAAGTTATACCTCGGGTAGTCCTTCGGACCATCCGTCGTCTTCGGGGCCGGGGCACCGACCACGATGCCCTCAGTCTTGTAATACACATCGCGCCCCTTTTCGACCTTGTCCCCATCCTTCTTTGCTCCATCCACAGCCGCCGCGTCCTCACCGGCCGCCGGCGAGGGAAGCGAGACGACCACGGGAAGCACGAGAAGGGTCACCATCGCGCAGAGCGCCATGATTGACAAAACCTTCTTGCCGGTTACAGGACCCATGGGATACCTCCTTGATGCATTCCGGTAAAAATCTGAAACATTCCTAGAACTCAAGCGTGAGGCCCGACTCCGCTGCTGTTACTTGCGGAACAGATACCAATAATCCAGCCCCTGCATGTCCATCAGGAAATGATCGACCAGCGTGAAATAGGCGACGCAGATAATGGTCGAGATCAACACATAAAAAATCGTCTGACCCATGTTCATCTCCTCCTCAACTCAATGACGAACGGTAAGTGACTGAAGAGCGCTTCGACGGCTCTGTGTTCAGCAGGGGCACTGAATGCCGGCGAACCAATAGAAGAACCACAGACCGACCGCGCAAGTGACGTAAAAAATCATCTTGCCGATCTTGATTTTGATTTCACTGTCTGGAGCGGTTGCCGTTGCCATCGTGTCTCCTTCTCTCTTGAGAAATAAGAAAAAATACGTGAAATTACATCAGGCTGTTTCTTGACACCCACCTATCCGTGTGTTATTCAAATTTTGTTGTTGGGCGTGGAAACACAGGAAAAGCATGAATAAAAACTCAAAAGTGTTCGACATTATAGTTTTGGCTGGTATGGTTGTCAATATCATTCTGGCCGTGTTTCTGATCCTCTATTACTTTGATTTCTTGTAGACTTAGCTTCTGTCACGAGTGCTCGAATTCCGGGGAAAAACCCCTGAAGTGGCGCAGCGAAACCCTATAGTCTCATCCCGAAAATCAGGAACCATTTTGCTGCGGCTCGTGATGCGCAGATCGACGCCCGACATGGTGTAGGCTCCGCCTCTCATGACCCTATAGGTCCCAAATTCGGGACCGGTGGGGTTTTGGTCCGGTGATTCCTTGTAATAGGCCTCCTGATACCAATCGGCCACCCATTCCATGACGTTGCCGGCGCCATCCATCACCCCATAGGGACTTTTATCCGTTTGAAACGTGCCCACGCTCGCCGTCACTTCATGTCCGTCCTGCACCCGGGCCCAGTTCGCTCCGTCCGGCTTCTCCAGGTCTCCCCAAGGCCACAGCCGGCCATCGGGACCTCGCATCGCCTTTTCCCATTCCGCTTCCGTCGGAAGCCGCTTGCCTTTCCAGCGGCAATACTCGGCGGCGTCGTCCCAGGATACATAGACGATCGGCTGGTTCGCTCCCCGCATGCGACCGATGCTCTTCGCATAGCGAGAGGGCGGCCCCGCTTTACGATGGCCGGTGGCACCGGCAAACTGCTGATAGTGATGGTTTGTGACTTCATACTGGTCAATGGAGAACGTATCGAGGTAGATGCTTCGCTGCGGTTGTTCGTCAAATCCGCCGCTCGTCGTCCCACGAAGAAAGGGTCCTGCGGGAATGGTCACCATGTCGTCATGGATCGGTACTTCCTGGGAGGATGACTCGAATTCCGACAGGCCAGATTCGTCTGCGGCAGGAGGGGCGTCCTCATACGGCGTTGTCGTCGTTCCGCGAAGTATGCCCATCACGGGGAGCGCTGCAAAGGCGAGGACGATCAGCAGAAAAGCAACCTTGAATTTGGTTTCGAGCATGCGGCCTGATTATGAAATGGGAGCAGTGCCTCCCTGGTCAAGATCGCTCGCACAACGAATGCCGATGGTGATATCCGTGCGCCAGTGTTTCGCAGTGAATCGCTTCGACAATCGGGCATTGGCCTCCGTCTCACGCCACGAGCCGCCGCGTACCACGCGCAGATCTCCCGCGATTTCAGGTCCCTTCGGATCACGATACGGGGATTTCTTGTAATAGCTTTCATCGTAGGTATCGTTTACCCATTCCGCGACGTTCCCCGTCATGTCATATAAGCCATATGGACTCCGGCCTGCATCGAAGGAGCCAGGGGGGGCCAGATACTTATATCCGTCTTCGCTGCCGTCCACATTGGCACTGTTGCTCATGAACTTGTCACCCCACGGATACTTTCTTTTGCCTTCGCCGCGTCCAGCCTTTTCCCATTCGGCTTCGGTCGGAAGACGCTTCCCTGCCCACCGGCAATAGGCCAGGGCGTCATCCCAGGAGACGCTCATGGCTGCAAATTCCGGTTTCAACAGCTTGGACTGGTCGTCTTCAAAGACTTCGATCTTCGGGATTCCACGCTTGGTCATCTTGGCGAACCGCATATATTCTTCCTGCGTCACTTCCTTTCGATCGAGGAAAAACCCTTTCAAAAACACTTGATGCTCCGGCATCTCATCGGGATCGCCGTCTTGGCTGCCCATCGTGAAAGGCCCTTCGGGGATTTGAACCATTTCGCGCCCTTCATCTCCCATCTTGGTCTTGTACATCGAATAATCCTGCGCAGGAAGCTTGCTCGCAGCGGGACGACTTTCTGTCTGCACCGTCCGCGCAAGCTCTTTCATCTTGTAGGCTTTGTTCGATTCCCACAGCATCATCCCGATCATGAGGATGAAGGAGCCGAACACGAAGATGATCGATCCGATTAGAACCCCTTTGTTATCCATCTACTCTGCCCCCTTGGTCAGGGTGATCAACCGGATGAGAAGAGGCCTTTCTCGCGGCACGCACATCCAAGAGCATCGAGATCTGCACGCCTAGAAATCCGCCCATTGCCGCTCCGGTCCCCGCACCGACTGAGATCCGTTCCATTCCTGCCACCAGCCATGCCAATGCACCGCCCAAGACGCTGCCGATCAGAATACTGACAAGAAAGCGCCGCCCGCCCAGAGACCCGATCACTCCGCCCATGGCAAGACCCACCATGATCGCGACTGGCATGAGTCCGCCTCCCATGATCATGCCGATCAAGGCTCCGACCGTGCCCATTACGGCCAGACCAAAAGCAATATCGAGCCAGCGATGAAGAGGGCTCATGGCAACCGGAACATTCATGGCCTATTTGTCCGACGTCGCCACCATCGGCCCAAAATCGATTTCGACGCCTGAACCGGCCACAATCGAGATGCCCCAGGCTTTTGCGGCAGGCTCATGCTGATGTATCCTCTTGAAATCTTCGTACACGTTTACTTTTTCTTCAACCCATTGCCCCACCGGCGTAGTCCCGCTCTGGACCACAATTTCGGAGCCGCTGAACATCCCGCCTTCAATCAAGGTCCCCTCCGGTTTCGTTGCGCTCCAAATATATTTGGTGAAGACCGGGATGAATAGCAAGTCCGTATCGAGCGACGCATAGATGGCCGCGAGTGGTTCGGTTCCCTCCGCTGCCTTGTTCAGCCGCCAACGCCAGGTGAGCACCGGATAGGCTTTGGGATCCCAATCGATCTTTTTTTTCTTGATTCGTTGTCCTGCATCTTTCGCCGACAGGTAATGAGACCCGTTCTCGGCTTGAATCTTATACGCTTCCCGACCCTTGGAATGACTGCGCTGGCTTTCATGATCCCAGCTGGCCGGGAATCCGTCCGCCTCCTTGGTTTGGAAATCCTCCAACACGAGGCGCTGTCCTTGGGCCGTCCCTGACGATGCCGGAACGAACAGGGCGATCGCCATCACAATCAAAATTGCGCTGATGTTGCTGGACCTCTTCATGCCCGCCACGACCCTTTCTCTGACAGCTCAGGTTTCCGCTGGAGGAACCGATGCCAATGTTTGCGACGACTCGTGGAACCATTCTTCCTTCAACTCCTGCTGCTGCCCCCGCTGACACATCCAGAACAACCCGAGAACGGCGCTCCAAAACACCACCATGTTGAGTGTGACCATCTTCGCGGCAAAGCCGAGCTCGGGCGTAAAGGCCCACGGTGAGACATCGGCCATCAATTCGTTCACATGCCAGGACAACCGTCCCGAAGAGCGAATGTACCCCATCAGACCCATCACCCACGTAAAGGCCGCCGCTAGGCCGAACAGCACCACCATGCCGCGAATCGGGATCTTGCCCCATTGCACCGGACCATGCACGATCGATCCTCTCAGCATGGCACGGTTGATGAGCACGCTGACGACAATGACGGTGAGCGTCGTGA
>DASTJX010000180.1:0-7410 GCA_035716265.1 Nitrospira sp. | reverse complement strand
CATGGCCCCAGTTGTTCCTCGATCTCTTCAAGGAGGACGCAAATTTTTTCATCACTGCCGACCAGTTCAGCTACACGGCCGCAGTGGACGGCATCATGTTGCGGAAAAAACCCGCCGCGAACTTTTTCATGGGGTCATATTTCGCCGAATCGCTGCTCCTGACCGAAACGGGAGCCAGTACCGGTGCGATCCAAATTGCCGGGACGGACTCGGACCACCAGTTGCCCTTCTTCGTCACCACCTGCGACTACACGCTCATCGGTGAAGAGTTGTATGCCGCGAGCGCGTATCTCTCCAAGGAGCCGATTCAGATCGGCACGCTGCGCGGGCAGGATATCGGGAAGGCGATTGTCTTGACCGTGATCATGATCGGCACCGTCCTCGCCACGGTCGGGGCGGTGACCGGGTCGTCATGGCCCCAGTTGTTCCTCGATCTCTTCAAGGATCTGAAATGATCTTTTTGCGCCGTCGCCTGCCGTTGCTCATTACGATGATCACCGGTCTGCTGTTTGCCGGCCAGTACTATGTGCCGCATCCGGCGTCCGAGCTGCTCCTGACGTCGGCCACCAAGTGGCTGCAGATCATCGGGGGGTTCGCGCTGGTCTTGGGTGTGACCAGCCTGTTTCATCAGCATGCTGTGAAGATCAGGCGTCAGGAGGCGGGTTGGGGGTATAGCCTCGTGCTCTATGCCGGCATGCTGGTCACCATTGCCGTGGGACTGTGGGCCGGCGGCAAAGAGAGTTTGGACGGCACCATGACGGCGTTCGGCTGGATCTATACCTATATGATGGTTCCGCTGCAAGGAACGATGTTCGCGATCCTGGCCTTTTTCATCGCGTCTGCAGCCTATCGATCGTTCAGGGCCAGAAGCCGGGAGGCGGCAGTCCTACTGATCGCGGCGGTGATCGTCATGATGGGCCGGGTTCCCTTAGGCGAGTATCTGATCCCACTGAGCGGCGACGTCTCGCAGTGGATCCTCAATGTACTGAACGCTTCCGTTCGTCGTGCCATTTTAATCGGCGTGAGCCTTGGCGCCATCGCGCTCTCCCTGAAGATCATTTTCGGAGTCGAACGTTCGTACTTGGGCGGAAGCAAGGAATAACGGTGAGTCTCTCGGAGCGAATGCTGAAAATCGACCGGCGGATCATCTTTATGGTGATCGGCCTCTGCACACTGCTGCCGTTGCTCTACCCGGTAGGGTTACCGATCAAGATTTCTCCGGAAGTGCGTAACGTCTATGATTACATCGAGTCCTTGCCGGAACGATCCGTATTCCTGCTCTCGATCGATTTTGATCCGGCATCCAAGCCCGAGCTGCATCCCCAGGCCATTGCTTTGCTGCGCCACGCCTTCCGGAAGAATCTGCGCGTCGTCGCCATGACGCTCTGGGTTTCCGGGACCGGAATGGCCGATCAGTTGTTGAAGCAGGTTTCAAGTGAAATGGGGAGGGAGCGGGGGAGAGATTACGTGTTCCTCGGATGGAGCCCGGGTGGGTCCGCCGTGATCATCAACATGGGCCAGGATCTGTATACGGCGTTCCCCAGCGACTATGAAGGTAAGCCCACAAGAGGTATTCCGGTACTGGAAGGCGTGCATAGCTTGAAAGACGTTACCTATGCCATTAGTCTCGGCGCCGGCAATCCCGGGGTTGAGGCCTGGTATGTGTACGGCAAGGACAAATACAAGTTCGAGTTGGGCGGAGGCTGCACCGGCGTCATTGCCCCCGGCCTCTACCCCTTGCTCCGCAGCGGGCAAATCAACGGTTTGATCGGGGGACTTCGCGGGGCGGCTGAATATGAGAGCCTGATCGGGCAAAAAGGGCGGGCGGTGGCCGGAATGGACGCGCAGTCGGCGACCCATCTGGCGATCATTGTGCTGGTCGCGATCTGCAATCTCTTCTATTTCTCACTCCGGCAGCAGAAAGGCCGAGGATGAGGCGTCGCCTCAACCGGTGTCGGTGACCGATATGGATGTCACCATCCTGGGTGCATGGATGGCCACGGGGCTGACCCTGTTTATCTTTTCTTTTTTGTATCAGGATAATCCGCTCTTCAAGCTCGCTGAGCATCTGTACGTCGGGGTCTCGGTCGGGTACACGATCGTCAAGGCCTATGACACCGTCATCGTGCATTTAATCGTCAAACCGATTGTCGAGGATGGGCAGATCGCGCTCCTCATTCCGGTGGCGATCGGCCTGCTCATGCTGACGCGGTACATGCCAAGGGCGGCCTGGATGTCGCGCTACGCATTCGCCTTCATCGTAGGACTCGGCAGCGGGCTTGCGATTCCGCGCACGATTTCGTCATTCATCCTCAAGCAGGTCGAGGATACGATACGGCCGCTATTATCCCAAGGCGGAGGGGACGGCCTGACCTTTTCGCTGAATCTCCTCAATCCGGCGAGTAGCCTCAATTCGGTGATCATCTTGATCGGCGTCAGCACGGTTCTCTTCTATTTTTTCTTTTCCATTGAACACAGCGGCCCGGGCAAGATTGTGGCGAGGACGGGGATTGTCTTTTTGATGATCGCCTTCGGCGCGGCATTTGGCTACACCGTGATGGCACGTATGTCGCTCTTGATCGGCCGACTGACGGATCTCATCGAATTCTCCGATGTCTCCTATGGTCGCCCCACATGGTGGCTGCTCATTGTGACCATCGGCGTGCTGGTCCTGTTGGCGAGACGGGTTCCCGACCGACCTCCCGATCTTCATTAACGACCCTCGATCAAGCGGTTGCAGGTCTGGAAAGCGGTTCGTTAGAATGCCGCGTTGCCTTGCGAGGAGATATGACGACCGGCACTGCCAAAGATCCCCAGCAATACCCTGTCTTGCGGAATCTCCAGTTCTCCCCGATCAAAGAGGGAGAAGAGCAATACATCGTGCTCTGGGACCCCAGCGGATTGAGCAAGGAAAAGCTTGTCCTGCCGCTGAATTATTTTTTTATCATTCAACACTTTGACGGCGAGCATTCCCTGCAGGAGATCGGAGCGTTGTATCTGAAGCGCTTCGGTGAGTTTTTGATGCCCAACAAGGTGGAGCAATTGATCGGCGATCTCGACGCCAAACTGTTTCTCGAAGGTGAGCGCTCCGAAGGCGCGAAGGAACAGGTCCGCCTGGCCTACCGGGAGGCTCCGTTTCGGCCGGCAGCGTTCGCCGGGAAAGTCTACGAGGCAGACGGGGTCAAACTCAAAAAGCAGATCGATGGCTTCTTTGCATCCAAAGAAGGGCCTGATTTCAAGCCGTCGGACAATAAAGGCAAACTCATTAAAGGCCTGCTTGCGCCGACGTATGACCTCAAACAGGCAGGCCCCATCTATGCCTGGGCCTATAAGGAATTCCAACAGGCTCAACAACCGGACGTCGTGGTTGTCATCGGCACGGCCCACGCCGGCCTTGAGCAGGTGTTTGCCGTGACGGACAAAGATTTTGAAACGCCGCTCGGACTTGTCGCGGTGGACCGTGCAATCACGGACCGGCTCAGGGCCGCGGAGCCGAACTATTTTTCTGAAGAGGTCGCCCATCTCTCGGAACATGCGATCGAGTTTCAATTGCCGTTCCTGCAGACGAGCGCCTGCTCGACGATACCGTGCCGCATCGTGCCCGTTCTCTCTTCCTTCTCTGCGATGAGCCTGACTGATCCCTCGGTGCGCGCAGCGGTCGATCGATTCATTGCGATGCTGAAGCAAGCGATCGCGGACTCCGGCAGGACGGTGTGCGTGATCGCCGCGGGAGACCTTGCCCATTTGGGCATGCGTTACGGGGACAGTGCCCCGCCGACCGATTTTTCCTTCCACCGGTCCATGCAGTATGATCTCGAAATGCTGAAGTTCGTGGAGGAACTGAAGGCAGAGGAATTTGCGGGATACATTCAGAAAGAAAAGGACCAACGCCGGATCTCCGGCTTCTCGCCCCTCTATAGCCTGCTTCGCCTGATACAGGCTGAACAAGGGCAGGTGCTTCGATACGACCGCGGCATTACCGACCAGTACAACTCGACGGTGACCTTTGCCTCGATGTCGTTCTTCTAGCGCAAGCTGCTGAAACAAGTCCCCAATTTGTTCTCTGTCGCTTGTGTCACGCAACGTACTGAGCGCCGTACGTCTCGTTTCCCCCTGCCGGAGCTTCCTGAAAACATTCGCTCCGGCAACGAGCCGCTCATTCAGAGACAGTACGCCTCGCGGATTTTGCTGCATGCGGTTTGCTGGAAGAGTTTTTTGCCCCCCGAGGTTCTCCGGCTTCAACCAGTTGGCTGGAGTTTTGCCGCCACCGTTGCGTACAATATTCAGCATAGGAGAACAGTGATGAAAGTCCGCAGGATTCGTGGACGTATTGTCTTGGCTATTGTCCTCGTGGGATGTATCCCCCTCGTGATCGGCTTGGTGCTGGCCTATGTCTCCGGCATGCAATCGCTCCGGGATGTGATCGGAGGCAACCTGCAGGCAGTGGCCGTTCAAGCGGCCGACCGAGTGACGATGTTGGTGCAAGGGGAGGTGCACAATGCCCGGCTGTTGGCCTCGGCTCCGTTGCGCGTGCGCTTGCCTGTTCACGTGGCGAACTCGGGTTATCCGGCCGATGACGAAAGGGCGAGGCTCTTGATTGGCCGCCGAACCGTGCTCTGGGAACAAGGCGGAGACCATGCCGCCTCCTTGTTGAATGCCGAACTCGCCGGGTTCCTCCTCGAAACCAAGATCCGCGATGGAGACAAATTAATCGGACTCATGATTCTGGACCGGTATGGAGCGCTCGTTGCGGCCAGTTCCGACCCGGACAAATATTTTTTCGGGAACGAGTCCTGGTGGAGCACGCTGGGCATAGGAGGGGAGCGGCTGTATCTCAGCGGCCGGATACCAGCAGAGGAGGGGGTATTCAAAGCCTCGGATGAAACGCTTATGATTGCGGTCCCTATCCTTGACGACCGGCAGCAGCAGATGATCGGGGCGGTGATCGCGTCATACCGTTTCGATAGTCTGTTTGCCATGATTGCCCAAATACAGATCGGCCAAACCGGCCACGCGATGCTCTTTGATGCAGCCGGCCAACCGCTGGTTTGTCCGATTCTCGCCCGCGATGCCCATCGCATTCCCAGTCAGTTGATGGCCATGATCGTGTCATCGGATCCGGGCTGGGCCGTCGCGGAGGACGACGGTCATGGAGCGTCTGACACCGTGGTGGGTTACGCGCCGGTGAATGGGCTTCAGCTGCCTGACAATTCCTGGCACATCTTTGTCAGGCAACATCCGAGTGAAAGCTATGCGCCGATTCATGACCAGGTGAGGAATTTGGCTGCCATCGGTCTGGTAATGCTCGGCCTGTTGTGGGCCATGGGCCGGTATGTTGCGACCCGGATCGCGCGCCCGATCCAATTGTTGCACAGCGGGGTGGAGGAGATCAGCCAGGGCACGTACGACCGACCGATCAACATCAAGACCGGAGATGAGTTTGAAGATCTCTCCGCCGCCGTCCATCGCATGGCCGATAGGCTGAAGGCCTCCCGTGCGGAACTCGAAGGCCTCAATCAGGATCTCGCTCGGCGGGTTGAGGAAAAAACACAGGAAATTACGAAGCACATGCAAAGTTTGGAACTAGCTGAACGGCTGGCATCATTGGGCAAGGTCGCCAGCGGCATCGCACATGAAATCAATAACCCGCTGGGCATCATCCTCAACCGCATCGAATGCATGGAAGCCGATGCCCTCCGATCACCGCTGTCAGAGGAGCTGGGGCGTGATTTGATGACCATCCGCACCCATGCTGAGCGCATTTCTCGGGTCACCAAGAGCATCCTGACATTCTCGCGCGGAACGGTGTCCGTGCTGAGGCCGATCGATATGAATGCGATCGTCCGTAGCTGTCTCGTGCTGGCGGGGGAACGGATCTCAGCGTTGTCCGTACGTCTGGAGTCGACACTGGCTCACTCACTGCCGTCTGTGGCGGGCGACCGAGACCGGCTGGAAACGGTCTTGCTCAATCTTATCAATAATGCCATCGACGCCGTCAGCACGCGCGGCCCCGCAGGGACGGTCTGGGTGGAGACATCCTCGGTCGAGATGGAAGGGCAGCAATGGGTGAAAATCTCGGTGGCGGACAATGGTCCCGGCATACCGAGTCGAAACATTGATCGTGTCTTCGATCCGTTCTTCAGCACCAAAACGGCCGGACAAGGAACAGGGCTCGGCTTGTTCCTGACCTATGGAATCGTCTCTGACCATCGAGGGCGCATTCACGCGAAAAATGGGAAGACCGGGGCGATCTTTACGGTGGTACTGCCGGCTGCGGGCGCGTCAGTCCGCACGTCGCGAGGGGCATCATGGGAATCGCAGGCAAAATCCTGATCGTCGATGACGAGGAAGACGCCCTGGAAAATTGCCGGCGCATCCTGAGCCGTGTGCCGTACACCTGTGTCTCGACGTCCAATCCTAGCCAGGCTTTGGCGCTGCTCGAGCGTGAACACCCTGGGCTTGTTTTGACCGACCTGCGCATGCCGAAAATGGACGGCATCGAAGTATTGACGGCGGCCAAGCGAGCGGACCCCAACGTGCAGGTGGTGCTGGTCACCGCGCATGCCACGATCGAGACTGCCGTCACCTCGATGCGCTACGGCGCGTTCGACTACATCACGAAACCGTTCACCAGTGACGAATTGATCCAGGTTGTGCGCCGCGCGTTTGATGTCGAGAGAGCCGAGGGAACAGGAGCACATCGGGTGGCCGCGTTGCTGCCCCGCACGGCAGTCTCGACCCACGATGGTCCTGTGCAAATCGTCGGCAGCAGTGGGCCCATGCGGGCCGTATTCACGCTTGCGGACCGGGTGGCGCCCACGGATTCCAACGTCCTTATTTACGGCGAGAGCGGAACCGGAAAGGAGATGTTGGCTCGATACATCCACCAGATGAGCCGCCGGGTCGAGCGGCCTTTCCTGCCCGTGGATTGCGTTTCATTGAACGATGCCCTGCTTGAGTCTGAGCTGTTTGGCCATGAAAAAGGAGCCTTCACCGGCGCACATGTCGCAAAACCCGGCCTCTTTGAGGTGGCGCATGGGGGAACTGTATTTCTGGACGAAGTAAGCGGCATGAGTCCCAACCTCCAAGCTCGGCTGTTGCGGGTGTTGCAAGAACGGCAAGTTCGTCGGGTGGGCGGAACGCGATTCACGCACGTCGACGTTCGCGTGATCGGAGCCTCGAATCAAGATCTGGAAGACTTGTGCCGGGAGGGGAAATTTCGCGAGGACTTGTACTATCGGCTGAACGTCATTCCGGTAGCACTTCCTCCGCTGCGTTCCAGAGAAGGAGATATTCTCCTATTGGCCAACGAATTTGTGACGCGTTTTTTCATGCAGCGGGTACAGACAGATCCCGTTTCAGTTCCTGTCATCGATCCTTCGGCGGCGGATCTACTCATGCGTTATGCCT
>DASTJX010000179.1:0-12028 GCA_035716265.1 Nitrospira sp. | reverse complement strand
GGCTGTTCAAGGCCAAGATGAAGGATGTGAGTTTCCCGTTATTTGTGAGAGCTGGTACCGGATGGAGAAATTCAAGCTATTACGAATTACTTCCCAAATCTCTCATGATTGATGTGGAAGATGTGTCAGAGGAATTCGGATATGAGCCCGGATGTGGAAGGTTAGGCACCTTTGCCGCGAAAGTCTTGGGTGTTCCGCCAAGCTTCTTCTCTTCCCGCCTCAATGTCGTGTTTAGGAAAACCCGTGTCTACGAGTGACGGTCACCTCCTGCAAAAGATGGGTTGATTAGCTCGGTAGGGCTCAAATTGTCATCAGCCAAGCTTTTTCTTTGGCGGGGCATTTTCCCTTCAATCCACCCGATACCTCGGTGCTGGAAAGCAGTCTTACCTCATACATTGAGGCGTAATGGCGCTTCACTTCCTCATCAGCTATTGAAAAAGGCGGACCTTCTATGCAGTGTTGGTCGTAGTCGTAGCAAATGAGCAACTGCGGAGCCTTTTCCGTGATTTGTGTCAGATGCCTCGTATAGCGATGACGCATGTCTTCGGGGAAGGCCACGAGAGCCGCCCTGTCATAGATTCCATCGACTTGACCAAGCGTCCCCCTCGACAACGCGAAGATGTCCCCGACGAAAATGTCGATATGATTCGCGCTCCACTGCTCTACGTGGCCCAGCACTGAGATCGTTGGGCGCTGGCCAAGTTCCGCAAACAATTGCTCAATGGCGGCTTTACTCAGTTCGGCGCCAACAACCCTATAACCTTGAGCCCGTAGCCAGGAGATATCGAGAGTCTTCCCGCATAATGGGACAAAGATCCGACCGCCTTTTTCTAGAGCCAACTCATTGAAGTGTTGAACGAGCAGTGGGTTGACCTTGCTCTCGTGCCAACCAATTTCATTTTTTCCCCACCGTTGGTGCCAAAAGCTTGCATCCATACGCAGATCACAGCCGTCAAACAGCAATCATCCTGCCTTGGTTATCTTTTCAGGGTAAAAATACTTCTCGTATCCCTCTCTCGCTTTTCTATAGTCATTATCGGTCACATACTTCAGTCGGTAATTGAATCGGCATTTATGGTCCTTCTCATATTCATACACGTCTTGGATGAACGACACAATCTGGTCGAGATCTGATGTGCTGTCCCCTTTTGCCAAACTCACAAATAGGTCGGGAGGTATTTCTCCGATCACCTGAACGTTTTCCGCTCCTTGACGGATGGTCGCCTCGATCAGCGTGTTGTCATCCTTCTGACACAGGGCATACCCGCGCTTCAGGGTTTCAATCGCCTCTCGAAAGCCTTCCTTAGATGGCACTTTGGCGCCCACCATGAGCTTTAGCTCGTCAACCAACCCGCTCATATCGCCAAGCTCTTGCTCCAATGCCGTGTTCCTCTCCGTAGCCGCATCGAGCCTTGCCTGTAGACTGACACGTGGATGATTCATCTCACTGGAGTTTGCGGGCTGCTCCTGTCCGCTGACGTCAACATTTTGGCTCAAGTAGATCAACGTCGCGCCGAAGACCAGGAGGAGTATCACTTGAACCAATGACAAACCGAAGACCCAGTCTGATCGCATGTCACCGTTTCTCACCGGAGTGCTCCTCGGTCACTCTCTGCCTCATCAAGAGCAGTACATCACGCATCATGGACTCGATGGCTTTGCTCCCCTCGAGGCTCGAACGGATAGCCTGCTGCACACCGACCAGGCCGGTTTTGACTTCAGCCGACATGGAAGCAGACGATAACTCCACCAGTTCCTTTTCGAATGCGGACAATCGTGCGGCGACCATTGAAGCCGCCGATTGCAGCGATTGCAGGCTGCTCAGTTGGCTGTCCAACTCAGCCCGGTTCTGCTCGAACGCGGTGGTCATTTTGACAAATTGCTCGGTCCTTTCTTTGATCTTAGTGGACAGATCATTGACGGCGATTCCGACTTGCTTCGCCCCCTCCGATCCATGCAAGGAGTCACCAAATGACATCACCGTTTCGGCTGCGCGCAACAAGTTCGTCTCGAGTTTTTGCGCCGCCTTTTGGAAGCTTTCCCCCTGCTTTCCTAGTGTCGAAACGAGTTTGGCCACCTCTCCTGTGAGACATTCTTGAGGAATCTGTATTGCCGAGAGCCTGCCGAGTATCTCTTTCAGAGACGACTCAAAACCTTCGCTCATCGCGCTGGCCATCGTCCGGTGTTGCTCAGCGAGCTCTTCGCGGACAGCGATCAATGACTGCACCAGGTCCCGCATCGTTCCACCGAGATCACCGGCTGCGCGATCTCTGAACGTCGCCATTTCCATCGTCGCTTCGTTGATCTCTTGAATGAGAGCCGCCACGCGACGCTCGATCTTCTCTTCGGCAACCTCGATCCGATCCGGACCCGTGTCGTCTCGAAATTGGACGATCACCAGTCGCAGAAACATTCCACAGAATGTGGCAACCAGCGCATATCCGAAGGTCGTAAGAACCGCCTCAGTCGTCAGCTTAGGGGCTGGCCAGATCACGAACGTTGCGATCAAGGCAAAGATCGCCCAGAGGAAACCCATGTAGTAGAGCGAGTCTGCATAGTGAATGGTGTTCTTCCGGGGAATGAAATAGCCGTAACCGCCATAGGCTACCAACAACACGGCAAGTGCCACCATTGTGAGAGCGGGCGAGGCTTGTGAAATCGTCGCATAGGCCAGAGCGGCAACACCTGCCAGAGTCGCGCACAGCCATGCCGTAGCGAGTTTAAGACGAGTCAGAGCCGAATCGTCGCCTAATTGCGGATTGTCCTCCAGGTCATCCTGAACCGTCGTTGACCTGTCGAAAGGTATGGTGGGAAGTCGATGCATAACTCCCTCCCCAGGGTTATCCGGAAGCTCTCGGTTCCGCCTTATCTTCTGGCCTAGCCCTAGCTCCCATAACTGGGGATTCCCCTAGCCCACGCCGCCTTTGGCGCAGTACCAAGGCGATATGCAGGGACTAATGCATTACTTTCACTACGCTGATATAAGGGTCTAAGTATTCGAGCCGCAGCGTTCTGGGAGTCTACATGCCACCGCTTCCCCACCCCGCTGATTCGCCCTCAGAAACACGTGCAGCATGTCCTGCTCGATGCCTAAACATGCTACCGTGAGCGCCGAGTTCACGACTCACAGACTCGCTGTCAGGTTTTTGCCGATTGGTCGGGGCGGGGCTTTATTAACTCGGACAACTTGGGGATTTGCCCGTTGAGGGCGAGGTGAAGCTCTTGTATCTCCTCGTCGGTGATTCTGCCGTCCGCACGCAGTTTTTCAATGAACTGATCATAGGGATCTGTCAGCACCGTGATGATCAGACTGAGGATCCGGCTGAGGTCCGTATCATTCATACGGCGGCTTTGACATCGACGGTTGCTGACGCCCTGCTCGATTCAAGACACAAATCTGTCCGCCGAAAACCCTCCGCGCAACTGCTCCGTGACGAGGCGTCGGTACTCGGCTTTCTGTTTCAGAATATAGACCAACCCTTCCTTGTCGACCACGATGAGTAACGCGTCTTCCGAGACGAGCATCCGTTCCGGATCGCCGAGATTGACTCGGTATTGCGTCCGCCCATCGGGATTTCTCGCGGGTCCGATCACTAACTCCGTGAGTCCGTCGATGAAGCCCTCTTGGGCGTTCTCCCTGAGACGTACTCGAGTTCCGTCGGGAATTCGTTTCCAACTCTTCGTCGTCTGATTTAGCGTCATGATGCCCCCTTTCACGATGTAGTACGCTGATCCGCTACTGGAGAACGTTGCCCTGAGTCATGGGATGGTGTTCGTGAACGTGCGAGTGACTTCGTGCAGTCCGCCCTGAGAAGGGCCTTCCAGGTCGCCGAGAGCGTGTTTGGCTCGGCTGGTTGGAGGCAGGCTGAGGACTTCCGGAGGCCAGTGGCAAGGCATGGCCAAGCAGGCGTTCGATCGCACGGAGCTGAAGCGGATCTTCGGCTGTAATAAAACTCGTGGCCCGTCCGGTCGCCTTCATCCGGGCCGTCCGACCGATTCGGTGGACGTAATCTTCTGGGCAATAGGGCAAATCAAAATTGATCACATGGCCGATATTGGCCACATCGATTCCGCGTGCTGCAATATCGGTCGCGACGAGTACACGAAACGTCCCACGCTTAAAGCCATCAAGAGCACTTCGGCGCTGTGACAGACTGCGGTCGCCATGCAGAATGCCAACACGATGTCCTGCACGACTGAGCACATGCCCCACCTGCTCTGCCCGATGCTTGGTCCGAGTAAAGATCAGCACAGTCTCCTTCTCCTGTTTTAGCAGAGAAAGGAGCAACTCCTGCTTGCCGGTATGGGTCGTATAGTGCAACGCTTGCGTGACACCGTCTGCTGTTGTGGCCGATGGGGTCACCATGACCTGAAACGGGTCATTGAAGCTGGCTTGCACGAACTTTGTCAGATCGGATGGCAATGTGGCGGAAAACAGCAGCGTCTGCCGTTCTTCCGGTAGCGCAGTGAGAATTTGACTAATCTGGGGAGCAAACCCCATGTCCAACATCCTGTCGGCTTCGTCGAGAACCAGGATCTTGATAGGAAGCAAATTGACGGTGCCATTCCACATGTGATCAAGCAGCCGCCCGGGCGTTGCAACGAGAATATCCGGTCGCTGACGGAGCCCTCGAATCTGGGCCTGCATGTCAGCGCCGCCCACAATGACGGTCGCGGAAATTCCAAGACGGTGACCGAGTGTTTCGATTGTCTTGAGTATCTGGAGCGCGAGCTCTCGCGTCGGAGCCAGTATCAAGGCTTGTGGCTCCCCTTTCGGCAATTGCGCCAACCGTTCGATGACCGGGATGACAAATGCGGCGGTTTTTCCAGTCCCCGTTTGAGCGCACCCTATTACGTCACGTCCGACCAGCGCTGCAGGAATCGCCTGGGCTTGAATCGGAGTGGGGGACGAGAGCCCTGCCTTGGCGAGATCTTTGACCAATGCCTCGGACACACCAAGGTCACGAAAACTTAATTGAACAGACGTATCCACTACACAATCCTTTCAGTGTGATCGCATGATGACGGGATCAGAGAACCGAGGGGAGAAACAACCAGGAAGGGTGCTGCTCCGGACTGGACCTGGTCGCGATGCGATCGCGAAGTCCGTGATGCTCTGCATGTCCCAGGCCGGACTTATACGAGGGAACAGCCGGACACAGCATACAGGACCATCTTGTCGCAGTCAATGTATCGCGAATACTCAACGCTGGTGTTCATAGGGATGAGGCCGGCCGGAGCAGCATGAGGAAATGCGATTTCAGAAAGGCTTGGGCAAGGCTCTCGATCAGTCGGTTGAATAGGTCAAGGGACCGCTCATGGGCGCAGATAAACGAGAGCAGCGAATGGGTCAGAAACGGCAGCTCGATATCAGCCGTTATGACTGGTTCGGCCCTCCGTGCAGCATAGATAGAAAAGAATAGTGATAGCTCCCATTGCGGGCTTCGCGTAAACTTGCGTGCGGAAATCACGGACCGTAGCCAAGGAGCTCACAATGGGGAAGCCGCAAGTCGAGGGCGCAGGGTTGGTGATTGCTCTCGTGGCTGTACTGAGTACTCAAATGGTGTTCGCGCGGCCGAATGATACCCCCACCGGTCACCTGGCATTGCCTGATGAGACGATTGCAATCGCTCACGAACGGTCTACTGTATGCGGCCCAGCCGCAAGACGAGAGTTCCAACAGGACAGTGACGAGCAGCGCGGTCAGGTCGATGGCGTCATGGTGGCTGAAGACATCAGGTGCCGGCAGTGCCATGGCAAATGCTCAGCCGATAGTTTGAGATGCCGCAGCCAGTGCGTAAGCGACAGCCCCTGTCTAGTTCATTGTGAAGAGCGAACGCGCAACTGCGAATCTATGTGCAAGCAGATCTTTCAATGCCAGTGAACTTAGGCGAGCGTATCGGCCCACGAAGCCGCCGTGCGGGCTAGCTCCGTGAGGACCTCCCCATCCGTCGTTCCCGACCGCTTCAGCACATGAAACGAATGGTCTGCGGCATCCACGATGTGCAGGGTGGCATGGGGAGCCAGCTTCGCGCAGACCGGACGTAACAGGGTGAGATCAGCAAAGGCATCTCGCGACCCCTGGAGAAACAGCATCGGCATCTGCACCCTGGATAAATGATCGGCGCGTTGGGTGCCGGGACGGCCGGGTGGATGTAGAGGAAACCCGAAGAAGACGAGGCCTCGCACAGGCGCCGTGCTTGCCTTCGCAATTGACCGGCCATCGGCAAACGCCAGTGAAGTCATCCGCCCGCCCAGCGATTTGCCTCCAGCCAACACGCGTAAATCGGGTGCGGATTCTGACGCTGCCGTCACTGCTGCCAGCACCGTCGCAGTCAAGAGAGGCGGAGCGTCGGGCCTGCCCCGTTCCTGATGCATGTAGGGAAACTGATATCGGAAGGTCGCCACGCCGAAGCTGGCGAGTTCGCACGCGAGACTCTCCATGAAGGTGTGATGCATCCCCGCTCCTGCCCCGTGGGCTAAGACCAGAAGCGATCTCGCATCGTTCGGGCGGAGCAGCAAGCCCTCGACGTCGCCGACGGCTTCGGACACATACACGTTCACTGGCGTCAATGTTTGTTGCAGTTTGTGGGACATCGCATCCGTGTTGTTGGTCTTTCGAAAGGCGGAGCTCTGCCGGACTGCCTCAATGCTGCCCTTCAAGAGCTTGTGACAAAGCTTTAGATGTTGCGACCGCTCAGCGAAGCTGTTGAATCGACGCATCAAGATGAGTGAGCGGCCGGCCCTTTTGACCGATTGCCGTTGCCTCTAGAGCGTTTCCATGGCGGGTCGAGGTGCCGAAGCCTTCCACTTCCACCTCCATATCAGGGTGTAACGACGCGTGAAATCTATCCCCTACATCCGGAGGCAAACGGACCTGTGTCCCATCCGACAACACCACGCCATTCACGACGCTTTTCAAGGGATCATAGAGCAACACTGTAATTTTCCCGGCAGCTTTCATTTCATTGACGGTTGGTCGATCTTCCGATGGAGGAATGGGAAGATCGAGACGATCCGGCACCCTGAATGAGGTGCCGTCGGTGACGTTAACGATCACGTCGGGTTTCACGAGAGGTGAATCCGAGGCACGCCGTCCATGCACCCGCACATGATCACCAGGCTGAACCGTCTTGATGAGTTCTTGAGCAGCCCGATTCGTGATGTGCATTTGCACTCCGTCGCGCAACAACAAGCCACTTACGTCTCCACGAGGCTGCAACAAATAGCGATCCACAATCCCGTCAGCCACCGGAGGCTGTTTCAGGGAGGGAGGATCGAGCACGAGAACGAATGGCTTCCTATTCGAAACCTCATCCTCACCCGCCCAAACGAGAAGGTCAATATCCGGGACGCTGAAACACAGCAGGACAAGGGCCACGGCGCATCCTGATAGATTTCGGACAGACAGCATGTGATTCCCAGCTGGCGTTGAGGGAGTATGAGCATTGTGGGGCAAGATGCTGGGAGGCATCAAGAGGGCCGGTCCTCCTCCCTCCCTTAGGCAAACAACCATAGACCGCCTTACCCATGAACACGTAAGATGCGCCCAACACGTAGCCACCCACAGCGAGGACGGTTTCTTATGAGGATGTGCGATCGCCTACAACGATGGATCACCTACCTTGCCTTGGCCTTGACGCTGACGGTCACCCTTTGGGGATGTTCGGCTGTACCCAGACGGTACATCTGGATCGCTGAGCCAGGCGTCACGCTCACGATGTTGAGTACGCATCAACAGTCTTACGTTGGAAAGGTCGTGCTGCTGGGAGGAACGATTATCGAAGCGGAAGAACATGAACAGTCTATCTTATTAAGGCTCAAGAACCGCCCACTCGATCAGGACTACAAGCCGCACCGCCCTGCCGACACAGGAAGCCCGGAGGGTGGTTTCTTCTGGGTCATGGTGTCGAAAGGGCAGGTCCCTCTCCGGTACCGAGACTGGGCACGCGCAACGGTGGTCGGGCGGGTGACCGGGGAACACCGGCTCCCGTCCGAACCGGTGCTCAAGCTGCTGTATATGCGAGGCTGGGGCGCGAGCGGGAACCATGTCGGAGTGTGGGAGAACCTCGACCCCAATTATGTACCGGCGATACCAGGCAGCATCGACATGAGAAATTAGATGCGTTCACATTCAGGAAGGCGAATGTCGAGCCTTTACGTTCAGTCCTTTGATGGATGGACGGCCGGGCCATTAGATGTTGCACGATCTCGTACAACATACGACACGATGAGCAGAGGAAACGACACGAGTCGAGCGGCCGCCGGCGCGGTCTCGTTGGTGTTCATGCCCGATCCATACATGAGTGGGACGGTGTATTCCTCATCCGCTTGGATAGGCAACTGAGCCAATAGGTCGCTGACGATGCGGCATCGCAAAGACTGCTCCATACCAGGGCCACCGCTTGGAGCCTAGGGGTCATTGATGAGTGCTTTAGAGCTCAAAGTTCCGCCAGTGGCAGTCCTGCTGCTCTTCGCTCTGATGATGTGGCTCCTGTCAACCTACGAAACTTCACTTTCTTTCCTCTTGCCCTGCAGTCGTGCCATCGCCCTCTTTGTTTGCTGTGCCGGGCTGGCGATCGGTTTAGGCGGAGTCATAGCCTTTCGCCGGGCAAACACCACAGTCAACCCGATCACACCTGATGCGACGACAACAATGGTCACCTCCGGTTTGTACCGCTTCAGCCGCAATCCGATGTATCTGGGCCTTCTCGTAGTTCTTACCGGATGGGCGATTTTTTTGTCACACCTGTTGGCCTTTGCACTGCTTCCTCTGTTCGTCCTGTACATGAATCGCTTTCAAATTATTCCGGAGGAACGGGTCTTATCCGCCAAGTTTGCGCATCAATTCACGGCATACAAGGAGACCGTTCGTCGGTGGGCATGATGGGTCGGAGTTCGGCTCACGAAGAGCGATGAATGAAGTGTAAGCACCCAAAGACCCCCTAATTGAGCGACAAACAGGAACCGGAGGAAGGCATGAACTGGCTACATGGAATGTTACTCATCACGCTGGCTCTGTCGATATCCGCATGCGCAGCAACGAAACAGGCACGCACAGTGGAGCGGTTAGGGTTTCTGAAAGACCTCTACCCCCGGATGACGGAAGGCGACGAGCATGCAGGAGAGTCGTTGCTGATCTACAAGAACCCCAAGGTTCCACACATCCCACCCAACAGCTATACCAAGATCATGCTCGATCCGGTGTTGTTCTTTCGCGGCCCTCAATCGAAAATGCACGGCATCTCTCAGGATCAGGCTCAGCTCATGGCCGATACCTTTTATGCGGTGATCTATCAGGAGGTCTCAAAGGATTACGAGATGGTTGACAAACCTGGCCCGAGCACCCTACGGGTACAGGTTGCCATGACGCATCTGGAAGAGTCTTGGCCCATGTTGGATGTCGTATCGTCCATTCCTGCCCCGATGAACGCGCTGGCGGCGGGATCGCTGCTCAAAAACGTCGCAACCGGTAAACCGGCATTTAAGGGCGAAGCGGTGATCGAAGCGAAGGTAATGGATGCACAAACCGGAGAGGTGTTGAGAGCGATTGTCGATCGGCGAGTCGGCACAAAAAGACTGCATGCCGAGTCGTTTAACTCGTGGTCTGACGTCTATGAAGCGTTACGATATTGGGCTGAAAATGGCCGCTACCAGTTATGCAAGGCTCGCGGCCTACAGACGGACTGTCCGAAGCCTCGCGCGTAACAAGCGTGAGGTGGAGCAGTGTCGAAAGCACCACTTATAGAGCGCCGGAACTGTTCGCACTTTGCTTTCATCGGAGCCAGAGCATCTGCACTCTGGCCCCTCTAATGAAAGGTGGCGGCTACTTGGCTTGGACTTCGAGCTTGTACTGAGAGGTTCCAGCCTCGGTGGAGACGGTGACCGGAACAGCGCCTGGCCGGAGACTGGGCACTGTGGCTTCCACGGTCGTTGGGCTCACGTACGTCCACTTGTCGGTACTCTTAGGACCGAATGACACACTGTGGAAGCACCGCCTGGTCCCGAAATTCTTACCCCTGATCGTGATCTTTTGGCCCGGTTTGACCTGGGTTGGGGTGACCGTCGTGATGGTCGGATGGGCGCGGTAGTCGCAAGACGTCTCCCTCCCCGTCTTGCCGCTCGGCGCGGAAGACGACTTGGCGTCGGCTATCGACCCGGATAGCAGCACAGTGATGAGGCCGACGACCCAGAAGCATATGCGGCTCTGCCCGCACGTTGTCGCGTGTGTCATGGCAGTGTCTCCTTCCTCCCTTACTGAACAAGGATTCACCTTCCTGATAGAAGTGTAGCAGAGGAAATTCGACTCCAAACCTAAATGCGCGGAGTGGCTAAAGAACTGAAAACTTATCCCTTAAGAGAACACAGGCAGGGCTAGGTGTTTTCTCATAGCGTGTTGGGCTGCTCTTCTATAAGGTTGAATTCCTGGATTCAGATTTCGGGGGGCGAAGCCGGTTGGAGCACGGAGCAGGCGACGCCCAGTCCCTCACCGCGACTGAGCGTTATGTTCCAGCTTTCACTTCAGGTTCTTCAAAAGTCAACCATGTAAAGGCGGCTTCGAACTCCCGGAAGGCTTTAAGCTGATATCCCCGATTGGTGGCGCAAATTTCCAAAAACGCACCTCGATCGAATTCATCTTTCGGCCTATTCATACCGCCACACGATATTCGGACGTGATGCCGAGAGCGGCATCCCTTGCCAACAGCCAGACCTCCAGCACTGTAGCTTGGGAGCTCTTCACGACAGTCGATGAGGAAATGCCGACGAGCGGCCAACTGCGTCACGCGACCGCTCACGAAGTGTGCCGGGAAACGACTCGGGACTCGGGACTTCCCCTGTGGATGTTCCCATTTGTGAGCGTTACGCTAAATATGCGTGAGGCCTGAGAGATACGTATGGTGACAATTCGAGTTCCCTCTCTGCATGAGCTGTCCGTTTTGATCATTTCCTGCGGACTCATTCTCTTCTTAGGGGAGCAGAGTCTGGCAGCTGAGACCATGCCGCCCCCTGCGGATACCAGCGAACCTCGGACATTGGAAGAATTCAAACCGCTGACTGGTCTTGATAACACTCCGCGAGGGGGCACTCTTCCTGGTGGCACGCTGCCAGGCGGCACATTACCGGGCGGGACTCTCCCCGGCGGAACTCTTCCTGGAGGCACCCTCCCCGGCGGCACATTACCGGGGGGGACGATCCCAGGCGGCACGGTTCCCGGAGGAACACTGCCCGGCGGGACATTGCCTGGTGGCACGTTGCCTGGCGGCACGCTGGCAGGCGGCCCGCTGTAGCTCTAACGATGACGCGGCAGGTATAACCTCATGTGGGAGCAGACGATGAAACCGATCGTGATCGCGCTGACCGCGCTCTTGATTTCAGCGCCATTGGTGTGGGCTGACGAAGACAAAACAGAACCTCGGAAAGGATCTGTTCGTGTCGACGACCTGCCAAAACCGATTCCTGAGCTCTTGCAGAAGATACAATCGTTGAGCCAGAAGATTGAGCCGGAAATTTCCCGCCTTGGCAGCAGGCTCGGAGAAGAACTCACCACGACCGTGAAAAAACTCTGCGATGAACTTCAGTGTCAGGAAAAGCCTGAATCCAAGTAGAGAGTCAGTCACAACCCGTTACTGCCTGCGTCGCCCTTACCAACCGCCGGACTCCTGGTCTTCTCATCGCAGACATGGCTACATCTGGGACATGATACCAACTCACCTGAGTTACGCCTCACGGTTGCCAACTCACTCGCTGTCATATCAGGGCTGACGAAAGCCAGTTCCCTAGACGTAGCCCAGGGGCTGGGTAAGGAGCTGGGAAACACGACCGGTTTCACGTGCTATCACAGGGCAAATCGCTCAGGCGGTGGTCTTTACTTGAAACGAAGACTTCGTCTTCGGCGTCATTCTTTCCACATCATGGCCAGGGAAGAGGAACTGCGCCACAGCCAGACATTCCAAGCCGAACGGAAGATAGCCGGCATAGCCAAGAAGCGGCATGTTAAAAATTTTGTACTCATCCACGAAGGGAATAG
>DASTJX010000178.1:0-2152 GCA_035716265.1 Nitrospira sp. | reverse complement strand
CCGAGCGGAGGTCCAGGCCACGCTGGAGGAAGTCAAACGTGACCAGAAGTTGGTCAAGGCGAAAGAGGCAAAGGAACGGCTGGCTCGGCTCGAAGCGGAGGCGCAAGCCGATCTGGGCCCTCACGTTGAACACATTCCGGTCGGGCAGTTGGAAGCGGGAGATTATGTAGAAATCGGCGGCCTGGGGATGACTGGCAAGTTGCTCGAGCCGCCGCAGGGAAAAAAGCGCGTCCGCGTCAAAGTCGGTGACGGGGAGCTCTTGGCAACCGTGGCCAATCTGGTTGGCATCGGTCGAGGAACGGAAGCGCTGCAGCCAGCGCCACCAATCACCCGTGCTTCTCTGGTCGAAGAACGTTCGTCCTGCGCCGACATTCCAACGGTCGTCGATGTTCGGGGCCAGGCGGTCGATGAGGCCATGGATCAGGTATTGGCCGCCCTGGACCGCACCACTCTGGAAGGCGCGCACTCGCTACGGATTATTCATGGCCACGGCACCGGCAAGCTCAAATCAACCCTTCGGACGTATCTAAAACGCTCACCATATGCGGCACACTTCCGTTCAGGCGAGCGCCATGAAGGCGGTGACGGAGTCACGATCGTCACCATTCGCTAGGCTGAGGCGGAAGCTTAAAAGCGGTGGACCGGTTGGCTAAGAGATATGGTATTTGGCCATCCGGTAGCGAAGCGTGTTGCGAGTAATCTTGAGCAACCGGCTGGCTTGGGAAACGTTCCCTGCGGCCTTACGCAGGGCTTCTTCCAAAATGTTTTTCTCCATTTCCTGAAACGAGAGGCCGAAGGCCAACATCGACGTTTTTTCTGTCGTGGCCGGCGTCGGAGGCGCTTTTGCCGGCCGGAGCGAGACCGGTAAGTGCTCCGGCTGTATGATGTCACTCTTGCAGCTGATCGTGAGTCCTTCCACGATGTTGTGCAGTTCGCGCACGTTCCCGGGCCAGTCGTGCCGTTGCAAGAGCGAAAGTGCTTCAGGCGCGATGCCCCGAATTCGGCAGCCATGATGCTGCCGCGCATGATCGAGAAAAGACGAGAAGATCGGTTCGATGTCGTCGGGCCGTTCATGCAGCGGAGGGATCCGCAGTTGATACACATTCAAGCGATAAAACAGGTCGAGTCGAAACCGTCCGGCCTTAATTTGAGCTGGGAGGTCTTCATTGGTCGCCGCAATGACACGGATGTTCACCTTGATGCTGTGGGTGTCGCCCAGCGGATCGATGACATGATCCTCCAACACGCGTAGAAGCTTGGCCTGGGCTGAGAGGCTCATCTCGCCGATTTCGTCCAGAAAGAGCGTTCCACCGGCCGCCAATTGGAACTTGCCCGGCTTGGCCTGTTTGGCATCTGTAAATGCGCCGCGCTGATAACCGAACAGCTCGGATTCCAGCAGCGGCTCGGGAATGCCGGCGCAGTTAAGGGCGAGGAAGGGACCCTTCGATCGCAGGCTTGCCGCATGGATTGCACGCGCGAAGAGTTCCTTGCCCGTTCCGCTTTCTCCGGTGATCAGGACCGTGGCGTCGGTGGCAGCGACTTCGGCGGCCAATCGTTTGACGAGCTGCATCTGCGGAGACATGCTGATGATATGCTCAAATCCGAGCAGGTCATCCTGGGTGTTGATTGAGGAGCGGATTGCTTGAGCATTGCGGATGGAGGTATTCACAGCGTCGGCAGACAGCGGCGTCGGGAGATAGTCAACAGCTCCTTCGCGGATTGCCTCGATGGCGGCTTTGGCGGTATCGGAACGGCCAAGGACGACGACTGGAACGGCACCGGGGGTCTGTCTGGCTTGCGCCAGCACCGCCGCGCGGGAAATACCTCCCGAACTGTCGTCACACATGACCAGTGTAATGTCATGCCGCGTGGCGAGAAGTCGAAGTCCGGCTTCGGTCGTAGTCGCCGTCAGGAGGATGCCGCCACGATCCAATAGCGTCTGTTCGAGGACCGTTCTCGATGTGGGATCGGTGGAAACCAGTGCAACGATCGGGGTGTGCATAACAACGCTCCACCGCGAGCTGCCAAACGACGAGGTTAGCCTACTCCTATTTCCAGGCTGATGGAAGGGGCAAGTCTTCGTTTAGACTAAGTGTTTTCTTATACGTAACTGCAACCTCTAGTCATTCTCCTGGGCGATTGCCACGTTACG
>DASTJX010000177.1:0-18077 GCA_035716265.1 Nitrospira sp. | reverse complement strand
AAGAGCCAGAAATGCCGATGCAGGTCGGTTGCCCAATCGAGCTTCCATCGTTCCGCATCACCGAGAAAGTCCACTTCGTGCAATTTGAGTCGCCAGGCTTCTTCCAGAATCTTCATGGATAAAACATGTCCCGGAGCATAGGAAGCGTATTGCGGATCGTACCCCGCCTTCAGCATGTACAATTTATTCTGGAACAAGAGCGCGATTCGCACCGCGATACGAACACCACCCACTTTCAAAAAGTACAGCCGAAGCCACGCATTGCGCACCGCGAGGTGTATGACATCACGGTAAAAGGATGTGCTGTCTTTGCGACTCTCGATGGCCGTCCCTTCTGCCCCCTTCCAGGCCGAGGATTCCAATCTGAGGGCATCTTCGAAATCGCGATCGATGCACCGGTCCGACAGGATGACTTCCAGTTCCAGCGGACCATGCTGTCCCAGATTCGCCACCCGTTTTCTCATGTCGTGCCGGTGCGTTTTTTTGAGGCCTTTGCAATAGGTATCCCATGTCTCGCGGACCGCGACATAGGGAGACTCTGCCGACGGCCAACGATTGACGGCACATCGCGTTCGCTCGGCCAATGGGGGAAACATGTCGAGCGTAGGGCTTCCGGCCGGTAAGTGTGGCAATTCAAGCACATCCCACTGATGCGCAGAATCGGCGAGATAGGTCCAAATCGCTGCGCAGCACTCTTGAGGCCTGACCGAAAGGATAAAGTCAAACCGCTCCGTGTAGACATGGGCTATTCCCCGCAACCGCCGCACGGGAAGTCCATACATTCTGACGTCTTCCCGCATCAGTGGAGCGATCGCCAGGGGACGTCCGCGGTCATGCACGATGAGAATATGGAGGGTGGCCTTGTGATGGAAGCAATCCCAGTCGGCTCGAATCCATTCATGCCGGACAAACGGAAAATCGATTCCCGCTTCCTCCACCAGTCGATTCCACTCAGGTTCAAGCTTCAGGAAGGCGCGGTAATCCCTCACCACCTCGACACGCAGCGGACCGGTCGACGGTCGCCGGGTGTCCGTCTGTTCCATGGTCGAAACGGCGGCGTTAGGCTGCATGCCGGATTCCACCAGGGCGCTCACTCGGGCGCCGTTGTAATACATCCGAGTAGAGGTCTGACCACTGACATCCGACCCGGTTCCAGGAATAGCGACCCAGCCGCTCGACGGCTCGTGAAGCCATCGCGCGCGCCGCGTCAGGGTGTTTGAGCAAAAAGACCACGGCTGCCGCCATCGCGGCGGGATCCTTCTGGGGAACAATCGTCCCGCTGACTCCATGTTCGATCATATTGGCGACGTCGCCGACATCGGTGCTCACCACGGGCAGGCCAGACGCCATGGCTTCCAGGATCGAGAGCGGCTGATTGTCGATGAGAGAGGAGTTCATCAAAATGTCGGCGCGTTCGTGAAGAGCCGGTACGTCCGAGGGGGCGACCGGCCCGAGGAAGCGCACGCCGGTCAGCTGTAGTGAGCGGGTCAGGGCGTGAAGGCCTCTTTCGCGACTGCCTGCACCAGCTATTTCGAGCGTGGCTTCAGGATAGGTCCGCTGGATCAGCTTGAATGCACGCAACGTGTAATCGACCCCGTAATACCATTCGAAATTCCGTGTGGAAAGCAAGCGGGGCCGAAGGGGATCGCGTACCCGATACACGAACCGGCTTGTATCGACGGTATTATGAATGACCCTGGTGCTATAGCCGTGGGACCTGAAGACCTGAGCCAAGTACTCTGAGGGGACAACGATTTCGTCCGCCAGCGACAACCACGGATGAATCAGTACACCCCACCGGGCGAGATGATCGGCTGCCTCTCCACTGTGATAATTCAGGATCACGGGCTTGCCCAAGAGCCGTCCGATGATCATGGCCGGAAGCGGTGCAAGCAGAAATGACCAGTAGGAGGCTGATGATACATGGACGATGTCGCTCCGGCGCAAGGTGAGCAGGCTGGGAAGGTACAGACTCTGATTGAGCAGGGTGCGGAGATACGGAACACGTCGCACCCAACCGGCGCCGGGCGGAAAATCCGGGTCGATCGGCAGCAATTGCACCGAATACCCTTCTCGTCGCAGACGGTCGCACAAGTCCGCCGCATGCAGCGCTTGACCGCCGCCGGACTTCGTCACATGGGGAGCGACAATGGTAATGTGTGGCACGTCTGCCCTCTCATCTCATAAAGAGCGCTTTTAAGCGCAGGGGACTCCACGCCGGCTGAATCCAGCGCAGCACACGATCCTGTTCGGTCTTTCGAATGACCCCACACAACAGCGCAAGACCAACATAGGCCAACCCATACATCAGTGTGGTCATCGCGAGCCGAGCGACGGGAGGCGCGGAAACCTGTGCCGTGATCCACCAGACAGGAAGTGCCGCGGCACCCGCCACCAAGCTGATTTCAAGAAGACTGCGCCATGGCAGGACATTGCCCGCGGTCAGAGGCCCGTGCATCATCATGCGTGCCAGGCCGATAGCCTTCCCTGCTGCCAAAGCGAGCAGGGTGATCACGACAGGGCCGATCAAGCCCAGTTCCGATACAAACCAGTAGATTGCCCCCGCGACGAAAATGAATTTGACGACATTAATGAACAGTAAGAAGGGTGTTTGCGCATAGACGCGGAGCAATGCGTCCATAGGAAAGGCCCACAACAGGACGACAAGCGACCAGGTTCGAAAAATGGGAACGCTGGCCGCGTACGCATCGGTAAAAAGGAACACGATGAGATCTCGAGCGGTGATGAGCAGCATCGCCACGAACGGGAAAAATATGAGGGCCAGCTTTCGCACGGTGTCGTGCCACATCGGAACGACGGCGGCCTCACGACCATCCCGAATAGCCTGCACCATACCGACCATCATGACATTGACCACCGACATGCTGATGACCTCCGCCAGGGGGATCTGAAGGCATCCGACGGAGTAGATGGCAAAGGTCGTGGCGTCAAACCATGAGGACACGACGAAGAGATGCAACGACTCCTGGCCCGTTTGGAATAAGACGTACAACGCGAAGGGCATGCTGTAGGCAATTTGCCGAAGAAGGACTGACCGGTCCGGACGCAGGCCGGCGCCGAACTGCTTGACGCTGTACCAAATGGTCGCGCTGAGGCGGATCAGTGCGTGCACGATGGCGCCATAGAGCACACTGGCAACCGTCTGAAAAACCAGCGCCGGCAGAACGATCAAGGCCGCGCGAGCGACATCCGACAACCCGTAAGACGCCGCCGCATACGTATATTGGTGGCGCGCCGTCATGACGATTTCCAACACATACGACGCCAACATCAGGAAGAAATATGCCGCCAGTAAGGGCATCAGCGGCACGAGAGCTTGATTGTTGAGGTATTGCGCGATCAGCTCTCCGCCGAGATACAACAGGCCTCCGGTCAGGAGCCCGATGCCACCAAGAACCAATATCGAGTTACAGACATAACGGCCGGCTTCCTCTGATGAACCAGGAATGAAATAGAACAGACTCTCCGACATCCCCACCTGCGCCAGATTGAGGATCGTTCCATAGAGCAAGAACACTTGTTTGTACGTGCCGAACTCTTCCTGGTTGAACAGACGGACAAGGATGATCGGGACGAGAAACAAGACGGCATACCCGAGCGTCCGGCCAGCCATGAGGGTCAGGGCCGGCTTAAGCATGCTGCCTCTGCCGGGCCTCGAGCGGCTGAGAAGTGCTGCCCATGGCCACAGCGGAATCGCCATGATTGTGCGTGCAAGGTGCCCAGAGATCCGTCAAGCGGTAGGCATGACAGCGCATGAGCGAGGGAGAAAATCTTCCCCCTGCATCGACGCACGAACGTTCCCACAGTAACGTACGAGGTATCGTCAGATTGGGATACCGGGGATCACGCCGCAGACACGTGCCGTAGCCATAGCGGTATCCGGCTTTCGCGACGGCCGATACCACGGCGGCATTGAAGCGTCCGTCAGGATAGGCAAAGTGTCTAACCGGACGCTTAAGCCGATCGCTCAGCGTATACATGGATCCCATCGTCTGATTCGCAGCTCGCTCGAGGCTCTCTTCGGTCAATAGCGCGTGTGTTTGCGTATGGGATCCGATGGTGATACCGGAGGCGTCCATCGTACGCACCATCTCCCAATCCAACATCTGCAAGTCAGGATAGTCCGTGTCCCGGATATCCGACATCGTTTCTAGGGCCTCGATCACGCCGCGAAGCCCTTTCTGCGTTTGGGTATTCAACAGCCATCGCATCGTGCCGAAGGCGTCCAATCGCCGTGCTCCATGGCGCTTGCCAAGGGAGACATTCTTGGTGTGTAGCAGCTGCCGCAATCGCGTCTCGGAGTGACCGAGAAGCGGAAGAATCTTTTCCAACAGCAAATAGATCTTGTCGTACACCTGGAGTTCCGAACGGCCAGTCAACTCCGTCACGATGAAGACACCAGCAGGAATGCCCATTCGCTTCAACAGCGGCAGGGCATGATGGTAGACACCGACATAGCCGTCGTCGAACGTCACGGCAGCGGAGGGCCGCTCGAACGGTTGTCCTCGTTCCAATTGGCTACCAAGATCGTCCAGCGACAGGAAGCGATAGCGCCGACCGATCCACTCCAACTGGCGTTCGAGCATCTTGAGACTGATCAGATTGGGGGCAATCGCGCGTCCGACATGGGCGCGGACATCCTCGACGACCGCATGATATCCCACCACCAGGGGAAGCCTCATCGTTCCCGCCCAGGAGCTGACCGCGCGGTCGGCCCCCGTCCATCCCAGCAGTGCGGCGACACTCGTCTTGGCAAAGGCTCTTAACATGAGGAAGACCGCAACATTTCTCCGCGCCTCCAGGCGGCGGCGTGCTCGAGTACCGCCGGCGGCAAATACCGGCGGGCGGCGGATTTGGCCAGCTCATCGAGCATGACGGCTCGCCGGCAGACCGCTCCTCCAAAACCGGGATGATAGAGATGCAGCCGATCCAGTTCGGCTGTCTCTTTCGCCCACAGAAACTTGTACGTTTCCTTGCCGTGGAGAAGATCGTAGTCCTCTGCACCTTCAGTCAGCGCGTGCTTAATGGCAAGACCCATCGTGAGCAATCCCACGCTGTGCTGTCGATACATCGGATCGAATCCTGACTGATAGAAATAGAACCGGCGACCGTAGAGCAATCCGTAGAGGGCACCGACGGGACAACCATTCAGCCTGAGGATGAACAGGCGCAGCCATCCGCGCTCCAATGCCATACGGGTGAAGGCATCATGAAAGGCACGCATGGCCGGCGATTGCCAGGTTTCGGACCCTCCGCGCTCATCCCATCGCAGATTATGCAGGTCGATCAACGTCTCAAGCGCCTCACGGCGCTGGTCTTCCTTTTCCACCACATCGAAGACGACTGTGCCCTCTTTCTGAAAATTCTTGAGTCTGCGATTGAAATTGTACCGGTGTTGCGACCCCAAGCTGCCGAGATAGGACTCCCAGGTATGTCCCTTCAGGGGAATATGCGGACAGGCATCGATCGGACGGCGCTGCACTGTCCATCCGGCTTGTTCCAATTCCTTGACGAATCCGGCGGCGAGAGCCCCCTGCTGTTTCACATGACTGAGAGTCATCACCAACCGACGGCGTTGAAAGTATTCGGCCAGGCTGCGGGATACTTGTTGTTCATGTCCCCGTCGAATGATCACGTCCAAATAATCGGATCCGACGAGTCCCGTTCCCAGGAACTGGAGTGACGGATAGGGCACGAGGCCGCCGAACCGTTGTGTCTCCATGAAGCAGGGAGCCAGGCCGAGCAAGCGGTTCTGACGCCGCACGGTGATCAAAGCCAACGTCCGTCTTGAGGAAAAGTGTTCCCACCAGGTCTCAAGCCATTCCCGTGTCAGAAACACGCAATCGGCATCGCTGTCATTGAGCAATTCTGTCCATTCGTCCGCCAGATAGCGAACGCGGCCGGCATCTTGAATGACCGTGACCAAGAGATTGTCGGTCGATCGGAACGACAGGGCTTCGGCTTCCTCGGGAGGCTGCAGGCAGGTGTAATCCATGATATCGATGTCCTGACGGACGACGGTAGCAGGCGCGCCGGCCACCACCGTCTTGGGCGGCACGTCCGCCAACACGACGGCGTTGGCTCCGACGACCGATTCTGCGCCGATGGAAATCGGCCCCAGTAAGGTGGCTCCCGCACCGATGACACAACGGTCTTCGATGATCGGCACGCCCCATCGGCGGGAACGCCCGCCGATCGAGACCTGATGGCCGATGGTCACGAACTTGCCGATCTTGCAGCGTTCGTGCAAAACCGTTCCGAGTCCGCCGTAGGCGAATTCGGACCCTTCGCCGATCTCCACCGACATCGGAATGACGGCGTGATGAAGCAGATAGATCAACCGATACATGAGGGCCGGAAGGAGGGGTATCCGTCGCCGGTAGCACCAATGTCCGAAGCGATATAATGCCAATGCGCTCATGAACGTGTCCGTTCTGTTAACCGCCGCTTGTGTCGTGCCCGAAGTAACAGGTCGTGATACAACCGTTCGGTGGAGGCGACGGCTTGTTCGAGCGAATACCGGCTGAATACCTGACGCCTGGCGGATTGTCCGAGGCGCTTCGCCGTGATCCTATCCTGCAACAGTCTGGAGAGTGCTGCGGCGAGGGCCTCCGGATCTCCGGGTGGAACCAACAGGCCGCTCACCCCGTCTTCGACGATCTCCGGAGTGCCCCCCACCCGTGTTGCCACCACTGGAACGCCCGCGGCCATGGACTCCAAAAGCGAATTGGACAATCCTTCCAAGCCGAGCGACGGGGACACGACGACGGATAATGCCGCCAGAAGGTCCGGAACATCCGTGCGAAAGCCGGTGAATATGACGCGATCTTCTATGCCAAGCCTGACCGTCAACCGTTTGAGCTCGTCTTTGTACTGACGGTCGACGTTGTTGTCTCCCACGATCACGAACCGGACGTGGGGGTTGTTCGATGCGATCAACGCGGCGGCCCGGAGAAACACTTCCTGTCCCTTGATCCGCAGCAGCCTGGCCAAGACGCCGACAACGGGCGCGTCTGGAGGAATGCTCCATTCCCGGCGCACCGCCTCGCCGTTGCCCGGCAGACGGAAGCGCTCGCAGTCGATGCCGTTCGGTATGACGCTAAGGCGCTCGGCATCGTATCCGCGCTGTAACAAATCTCGTTTGATTGCCTCCGCGTTCACCACAATATGATCGGCCAGACGGAGACAGTGTTTTTGCACTTGATGCTGCCAGAACGTGTAGGTGTCGCCGATGTCCCTGACTGACCCGATCGTGACGGGTACGCCTGCGAGTCGCGCGGCCGGTATGGCAAACACGTTCGGGTAGATGCCGTAGGCATGCAGGATCTGCGTCCTTGCCTGCCGCAAGGCTTTTCCAAACGCGATCTGTTTCTTCATCGTCGCAAGGCCGTAGAGCCGACGGATTTTGTATTCGTCGATTGTCCAGGATTGTGCCTCGCATTCAGCGAGGAGTTCACCGACCTTATTCAACGTAGCGAAGCGTAAGTCGAACCGTGACTTGTCCAATCCCTTTCCGATGTTCACCACCTGACGTTCGGTACCGCCAATGGCAAAAATGGCGACGAACTTCATCACCCGTATGCGATCTGCGGATCCGACAGACGCCGGTCGCTGGTGAGTGTGGCCTGGAGCGAGCATGATGCTCGGCGATACGGTCACGGGTGCCGGTTCAGCTGTTCGGGACATGTATTCCTCATCGACTGCAAGACGGCCTGTGCAGCAAGAGCGAGGGCCGCCAGATAATAAAAGTATGGATGGTAACTGACTGGATGGAACATGGCCGCCAACGCAAAGGCAAGCAGGCTGATATGAATTCCCTCCGCGAGATAGGCAAGCTCTTTCATCTCGTCTGTCTGGTTGGCCTGCCTGTGAACATCGGCCGAGCCCGTCACACTTGTCCACAGGAGCCACGCAAACAACAGAAGGCCCGGCACCCCGAGGTCCATCGTCAGCTCGAGGAACACGTTATGGACGGGTCGCCATTCCCCTCCCCGCGCCTCATTCATGGCCAGGACGTTCATGCCGATTCCCGCACCGACTACCGGCGACGACAAGGCGGAACGAACGGCGATCATCATGTCCGACCACCGCTCCCCGGCCGAGCCGGTCGCATCCTGTTCTGTGTGGATGATCGTGCTCATGCGGTCGAAGTAGCTGGATGGCAGCACCGGAATGAGCAGCAGCGCGAAAATCAGGACGCCATTGACCCATACCCGCTCGGCCCGGCGTCGAAGCTTCCACGCATAGGTGATGAGGATAGCTCCCAGCGTGAGGAACCCCGCTCGCGAGAATGTTGACACGACGGTCAACCCTTCAACGACCAGAATGCCGAACAATGCCAGACGAATCGCCGGCCGACGGTTGCTCAGGAACAAGGCCATCGTGAGCGGCACGATGATATTGACCATCAACGCGAGGTCGTTGGGATTTTTGGTTAACGCCCCCTCGTTGCCGATCACGCGCTCACGCTCGACGAACACTCCCGCGAGGTAGTTATTGAGGGCGAACAGTCCCAGCCCGACCGCCATAATGCTCAAGCACCATGTGGTTTGTTTGAGCCGGCCCAGAGTCGCTGCCGAATGACTCAACAACCAGGACATGGCGAGGGTTTTCAAAAAGTATCCCACCAAAAAGTTGACACTGCCGCCTGGCCAAATAGAGAAGGGGATGGTCACGGTCGCCCATGCGAGCAACGCGCCGGCCACCAACACTTCTCGTCGAGGGATGAAAAACGGCGTACGAGAACCGACCCGATCCAACACATATGCACCGATACCGATCACGGCGGGTATCATCGCCGGCCGGATGGACTCCAAGGCCGGGAAATAGGCCTGCGGAGAAAACAGAAGGATGGCGATGAAGACCATGGTGGCCCAAAAGGGAACGGCCGTGTTCGGCGGCTCCCAGTACCCGGCGGGCTGGCCATCCTCAGACCGCCACTCCCGGGTCGCCGATTCCGGCCTCCACCATTCAATCTGAGCGTGGTTCATAGGGTCGTAGGATCAAGATCAGAAGATGGAGGCTGTCTGGCATACGGCCTTGGGATCGGCGCTTGTTCTCAGCGCGTCTGGCCGTGCAGCGAGCCTCTCGACGATGCGCTCGGATGCCAGGCCGTCCCAGAGAGGAGGACGAGCGCTTGACCTCGAGGATTCACTCAAGGCCTGGAGTGCCATCGAGACGATGGCCTCAGGATTGGTGCCGATCAGTCGGTTGGTGCCATGCGTCAACGTCGCTGGTCGCTCGGTATTGCTGCGCAAGGTGAGACACGGAATGCCCAGCACTGTCGTTTCCTCTTGAATGCCCCCTGAATCCGTGAGGACCAGACGAGCCCGGCTCATCACCGAGAGACAATCGAGGTATCCGAGCGGCTCAAGCGCCAGCAATCCATGAGGAACCGTGCCGTTCCCATCCTTGGTGACACGCCAATGCACACGAGGGTGTCCCTGCAACGCCTGTTTCGTCCGGGGATGGACGGGCCACACGAGTGTCAGCTCGCGGGAAACCGTCTCGAGCGCGTCCACGATCCGTTTGAGCGTCTCAGGATTGTCCACGTTAGAGGGACGATGCAGGGTCACCAGCGCATACGGTTGCGTCGGCTCGAGCCCGAAACGCTGCAAGACAGGGGCTTGTTCCCAGCGAGGCCGACAGGCTTCCAATGCATCGATCATGACATTGCCCACCAAGTGAATTCGATCGGCCGGAATCCCCTCCCGCAGCAGATTGTCGACTCCGCTGCTCTCGCTGACGAACAACTGGTCTGCGATTGCGTCGGTCAGGATTCGATTGACTTCTTCCGGCATCGTCCGATCGAAGCTGCGGAGCCCCGCCTCGACATGATCCACCGGAATGCCAAGTTTGACAGCCACGAGAGCCGCGGCGATGGTGCTATTGACGTCGCCCACAACCATGAGGCGGTCCGGATGTTCGGTTTCGAGGACAGGCTCCAGACGCTTCATGACTTCAGCGGTCTGGACGGCGTGCGATCCCGATCCCACCTCGAGATTGTAGGCGGGCGTCTCGATACCGAGGTCAGTAAAAAACTGATCGGACAGCTGCGCATCATAATGTTGGCCGGTGTGCACGAGCACGGGTGTGATATCGGGACGCCGACGCATCGCCCGCAGCAGCGGACTGATTTTGACAAAATTAGGCCGTGCCCCGGCAATGACAACGATCTTCATGCCGCTTCCTTGGAGTAGTCTGGACCGCTCTGATCAGGCTGTTGTGGGACCGGGCCGATCTCAGGCTGGCAGACTTTCTGCTGACCCAGAAGAATGACTTTGGCCGTCCGGATGAGGATGTTGAGATCCAGACCCAGTGAGCAATGCTTGATGTAATACAAGTCATAGCACATCTTCTCAGTCTCTTCTTCGAGGCTGTTGGCGTATCCGTAGCAGACCTGGGCCCAACCGGTGATGCCCGGCTTGACCATCGAACGGAATGCATAAAATGGAATGCGATTCATGAAGAGGGTGTAATTGGAAGCCGGATGCGGTCGAGGGCCGATGAGATTCATGTGCCCCCGCAGCACGTTGATGAGCTGGGGCAGTTCATCCAGCCGGTATTTGCGAAGCCACCCTCCGACGGCGGTAATACGGTCGCCGTTATCGCGGACCCATTCGGATGGACGCTGGTCGACGGGCCGCATGGTACGGAACTTCACCAGAGAGAACTTTTTTCCGTCCTGCCCTATCCGCTCCTGTATGAAGAACACCGGTCCGGCGGAATCCCATTTGATGAGCAGCGCAATGGCCGCAAAAAGCGGGGCGCAGACGACCAGGCCGACTGCCGCCACCAGGGCGCTGATCACCCGCAGCCACACCGAATGGAGCGAGCCGCGCCCCAGTTCTGGGGCAAAGATCAAATGACTCGGCTGCAACTGATCAAGGACGAGTTTGCCGGTCAATCGTTCGTACAAATTGACCGCGTCCTCGATCTCGACCCCTTGTCGCTTCGCATCGAGCAGCGCTTCAACGGGCAACCGGCCCCGGCGCTCGCTCAAGGCGACGACGATCCGGTGCGTCTTCGGAATCGTCCTCAGTCCCCGGTCGAGTGATCCGACGAAGGGGACCCCGTCTTTGAACACGCGCCCTGGCTCTCCCGGTTCCATCAAGTCCAGGATGCGGTATCGCCGCCGCTTTTTCATTTCAGCGGTGATCGCAGTCGCGAGGTGGCTCTGCCCGAGGACGAGGATATTTTCGACGAAAGGCTTTATGCGCATGGTGGTGTACTCTTTTTCGAAGTGGTGATGACGATTGCCGGTTCCGGTCTGTCTCTCAGCTCAGGAACGTTGATGTAATTCCTCCTGTTGAGCCTGAGCAGCGGAAAGATAGGTTCGATACCCATAGGATTCGAGCAGGCTGTCGTCGTGGTTGAAGACCAAACCAAGCAGCTTGGATGGGCCCAGGATGTCCAATGCTTCACCGATTTCCTTGCGTGATGTCTTATGCGCGCAGACGATGATCACAAACCCGTCCACGCTTCGCCCCATCATCAAGCAATCCGGAGCCAGGACGAGCGGGGCCGTATCCAGAATGATCCATTCGTAGTCGCGCCGCGCTTCGTCAAGCACCTCGGCGAAGCGCGACGATTTGATCACCTCATGCGGCATGACCTGGGATCGCCCGACCGTCAGAACCGACAGCGTGGTCCCAGGCAGCCGCTGCACGATGTCTTTGAGGGCCAGGTCGGGATTCAGGATCGCGTCGCGGAAACCGAGCGCATTGTTGTCTCGAATGCCCAGTTGCGCTTGCACGGAGGGCTTGCGGAAGTCGGCGTCGACGAGCAGGACACGGGACTGAGGAGATTGGGCCAGCGCGGCCGCCAGGTTAATCGAGGTCACCGTCTTTCCGTCCCCCATCGTCGGGCTCGAGACCGCCACCACCTGGAGCAGCCCTGAATGGCGGCGTTGCTCGAGCATGAGTCCGAGCGTTCGATATTGTTCCGCCTCGATCGTGGCGGGGGAGACAAGGCTCACCAGCCGCTCGTCCGGCTTGACCCGTGCGGCGATTTTGTGTGGCGCCGGTTCCCCGCGCTGGTCGATTCGGCCGGATTTGGACAAGGGGTGCGACTCCAAAGGCGACGTTCGTAAGACGGGATTCGTGTGTTCTTTCATGTCGTCAATCCTTCAACGATGAACGATTGTCCCTACCGGTTTTGCGGTGCGGGTTTAGTTTCACTGACCATCCAGACCAGCTGGTCGTTATCCCAGGCGATGTACGAAAACACGCCGACGATCAAGACCAAACCGATCATCGAGGCCGCCGCCTTGAATGTGAATCGCCGATAGGCCCTGATCCGGTCGGCTTTCGTGACGATTTCCGGAATGCGCACGAGAATGGGGACTTTGGTGAACTCACGCAAGCTTTCCACATCATGGAAGGACCGATCCCGCTGTTCGGCCAGTATCATGCATCCCGCAGCCAGGCCCAACGACAACGTCAGCGCTCCAAGAATCAATTTGAGCCGATTGGGCGCCACCGGCGCTCTCGACGGCATAGCAGGATCGACGATGCGCATTTGCCCGACATGCTTGGCCTGCTCCATTGATTCTGCAAGTTGAGCGTCTTCGTAGCGCTGGAGTACCGAGAAATAGAGATCCTTCGTCATCTTGTAATCGCGCTCCAGTTGCTGGAACTCCTGCGCGTGCTGCGGAGACCGTTCGACCCGCCGCTGAATCGAGGCCGCTTCCGCCCGTAACCGTTGCTCATCCGCCTTCAGATTTTTCAGTTCGTGATCAAGTTCGCGCAGGGCGTGTTTGAGGTCCTCCGGAGTGGATAACAGCGCCGCGGATTGAGCCGGGTCCAGCTTCGCGTCTTTGGCCGTCTCGGCCAGCGCCTTTTCGATCGCCGCGATCTCACCCTGGACCCGAATGACGTCAGGATGCTTGGCGCTTGCCCTCGTGCGCAATTCGGTGAGCTCCGTGCGAAGCTTTTCCAGGTGATGCGTCATGGAATCGGGGTTGAGGACTGTCGTGGTCGGGACACCTGCATTCAAATCGAGCAGCTGCTTCCCCAGCCGTTCCCTCCGCTCGAGCACACGCATTTGATGTTCGCTGTTCGATGTCAGCTCCTGGTTGAGCCGTCCAAGCGTTGAGAGGTTGACCTCAATCTGCTCGGGCAATTCCCCCATGTGTCGCTGCTTGAAGGCCGCGATCTTCCGCTCGTCCTCTTCATGCCGCTGTTTGATATCGTTGAGCTGCTTTTTCAGCAGAATGGTGGTTTCCGTCGCCTGATTGGTGCGCATGCTCAAATTTTCTTCAACGTATTGGGTCGCCAGGGTGTTGGCGACGGTCGCGACGGTCTCCGGATTACGGCCGCGATAACTGACTTTAAAGCCGAAGGTGTTGTCCCGTCCGTAGACCTGCCGCTGCAATTCTTTCAACTCGAGCACAACGTCCTTGCGCATGCGTTCGACGACAGCTTCTTCGGGGGCCTCCTTCCGCAATTCCGAATAGAGATTGAATCGATTGATCAGCGCCATCAAGCCGGCGCGGTTCAGCAATTTTTCACGGATCAGATTGAGGCGCGCGTCGGCTTCTCCGGTCACGGATGACTTCACGAAGCCTTCCGGAATCTGCTGCTGCTCGACCAGCACAGTGGCCGTTGAACTGTAGAGGTTGGGCAGATTCATCGCGATGCTCAGCAAGGCGGCGGCAGGCAGCGAAAAGCAGACAAGTCCAAGCCATTTCCTGCGCCGCCAGGCTTCGGCTACCGCGACACCGATCGATCGTTTATCGTGGTCTTGCATGATCGAACTCCACACGGTTACGGGACGACGATGATGTCACCCGGTTGTAGGAAGAAATTTTCCAGCGCACCGTTGTTGGACATGACCTTGTTGTAGTTGAATGGAATTTGCCGCATCGTCTTGCCTTCGGGCCGCAGGACGACGATACGCCCTCGTCCGGCGAATTCACCGAACCCTTCGGCCATCGCGAGAATGTCCAGCACCGTCGCTCGTCCCTTCAATTCGTGCCGACCGGTTTTCTTCACCTCACCGATGACCGAGACCTTAAAGCTGTGCACCTCTCTCACGATGACGGAGACTTCCGGAGACGGAACATATTCCGTCAGCTTTTTCAGAAGTACGCTCCGCAGCTGGTTCGGGGTAAGTCCGGCTGCTTGGACATCGTTGACCAGCGGCAGCGATATCTTGCCGTCCGGTCGGACGGGAACGGTCCGGCTGATCGCGCTATTGTTCCAGACGGAGATGTCCAGGACATCCTCCGGTCCGATCCGATATTCCCCGACCTCCTGCGCCTGCGCTAAGGCGTGATCCTGGTCCGCCAGGCTCTTATTCGAGTCCTTTGAGGAAGGCGGCGTGTCGACTGCAAAACAAGGCGCCGCGCTCAGTAACGCAATGAGGCCACTGATGATGATGACAAATCGTGACGTCTTCATATACACCTCCGGTCCACTAGGGACGGTTACTGCCACCGTGACGGATACGTGAATTCGAGCCGGAACCAGTACACATTGCGAGGGATGACGACATTCTCGGCCGTAACGGTCCCGTCGGTGAAGAAGTCGCTTTCCTGGTAACTGAAATAGGCCGACCCTTTGGCCGTGACATATTTGTTGAATTGATAGGAGGCCTCGACATAGGCCGTATAAATGGTTCCCTCAAACGAACTGCTTTTCACCCACGCAGCACTCGGTGCGGCGGTAAGGGTGAAATGCTTGACCGGTTCATAGACGACTCGCACTCCCACGCTGTCTGTCCGTGTGGCTCCGACGGTGCCGATGATCGTGGTGAGCGCGCTCGTATAGCCCAGAGTCACTTCGCCGTTGGGGATGCGACGCCGTAAGCCCACATACGCTTCCGGCCGATCATCCAGAGACCCATTCGTGAAGCGGGGTCCGGCGCGGACGTCAAGCCGTGTGTCCGCGGTAAAATCATGGGCCCAGGACAAAAGGAAGGCGTGTGACGTGACGTCTTCGGCATTGCCTCCTATGAAGCCTGCGATCGGACTATCGAGATTCCCTCCAAATGAGAAGTGGCGCCCGACATAAGCCGGCCCGATCCAATCGTGCGCGCCCACCTTCCGCTCCAGGCCCAGGTTGAAAATGTGGGAATCAATGCTCACCTCGTCGGCGAAGATGTCGTGGGAGTAGGCGTATTCTCCACGAGCTTTGGTCAACGAATCGATCCGGTATTCCGCGCTCGGATTGACGAAAAATCGCTCTGTCTCAAACCGGGCTGTCTGGGCTGACGTAAGAAAATTCAATTCATATGGCGTGCGGGTTTGCGCATACCCGACGATGCCGTTGAGATTGAGGTTGTTCGACGGACGTCCCCGCAGTTCCACAGTGCCGAATTGCCGCTGCTGAACCGTCGAAAGCTCGCTGAACTTGTTGTACACCTCTGAGTCAAACCGGTAATTGGCGATAACGGTCAGACGCGTCGATTGGTAGCTGCCCTGCAGACCCGGCGTGACACGGAGAAACACATCTTCTTGTCGTCGGTCCCGCGTCGAAAAAAACACGTTGTCGTCGTAGACGACGCCAGTCGCCAACCAGGGCATCAGGTAGATCCCCTCAGGCATTCGCTCGGTGGAGCCGCTCATGGTGTCGATCGGGGAACGAGGAATCCCTTGGAGCAATTGGGCCCCCACCATTGCAGGATCAGAAAGCATCGCCATCGTCAACACACAACACGCCCATTGCAGAACACGCATCGCATCGCCCTTATGGCCTCGTGCGAAGCCACGTCGTATCCCAGTGGTCATACCGGAGTTGCCAATGCACAATCGACCTCGACGGCAATGCTTCGGCGGAACAGATGCACGGACAACACCAAGAGACTTTGTCCGGCTCGCCGGTCCACCAACACACCCTCCACGCCTGCGAGGGGCCCTTCGGTAATGCGCACCCGCTGGCCGGTCTGGAGGTAGGGGTAAGGAGAGGCCGGCAGCTCCGAGTTCACAAGCGCGCGGATCGCATCGATCTCGACATCGGGAATCTCTCCCGGACTTCCGTCTTGTCCGCCCAGCACGCCGACTAACCCCCTCGCCTTGAGCAGCTCGACGTAGCGGGCACCGCTCAGCTCGTCCCGCACGAAGAGATAACCGGGAAACAAAGGCCGGCGAATCCTGTGCCGCACACCCGCGCGCGAAGACCACACGCCGATGGTGGGAAGAAAGACTTCGAAACCTCGGCCTTCGAGCTGCCCTCTCACCAACTGCTCGCAATGACTGTGGGTCCAAATGGCATACCACCGTCGGGATGCGTTCTCGATCGATTCGGACCTTCGCTTCTCGTGGCCGACCGCGAGAAGTGAAAAGGCTCCGCCCCCTTCGGTTTGGCCATGGTTCCCCATCCCGAACCTCCATTGCCTTCTTCCCACAACCGACGTGTTCCCTGAATGCAGGACCACGTCGTTTGCGCCTCGGTGGACAAGCTCGGCAGGTACCTAGCCCCGCCGGTCTGTATCCCCCTGTTGTGGATCACCGTAACGAATACAGAAGGTCCGGACTATCCGTGATGTCACTGAAACTGATGGGGAGAATACCTGAGGGCATATAGGGAGGATTGTGGAGGCGTCCTCAAGGGGTCTACTAGTCACCCTCCTGGGGTGGAAGGAGGGCCTCTCACTAGAAGTTTCCCTAGTTCGAGTCGCGGCTTCTCTTCGCCATAGTAAAGCAACTCACCATTTGCCTTGCGCTCGAATCCCGATTTTTCACAGAAAGGACCGCCATGAAGATCGCTCAGCTGTCTCCGCTCTGGGAAAGCGTCCCACCCCAACTCTACGGGGGGACTGAACGGATCGTCTCCTACCTGACGGAGGAGCTGGTTCGTCAGGGTCACGATGTGACGCTCTTTGCGAGCGGGGACTCGAAGACTGCGGCGCGCCTCAAAGCGTGTTGTGATCGCGCACTGCGTCTCCACGATAACGGAATGATCAATCGCGACGCCCCCAATATCCTGATGCAGGAATGGGCGCTCGGCGCGGAGTCAGGACACTATGACGTGGTGCATTCGCATTTGGATTTCCTGGGGTTTCCAATGAGCCGGCGCGCTCATGCACCCGTGGTGACCACCCTGCACGGTCGCTTGGACTTGCCGGAATTGCAGCCGATCTTCAACGAGTATTCGGAGATGCCGGTGGTCTCCATCTCAAACGCTCAGCGAAAACCCTTGCCAGACGCAAAGTGGGCAGGAACCGTCTATCACGGGATCCCCAAAGACTTGTACTCGAGGCATGACCGCCCCGGTTCCTATCTGGCATTTCTCGGTCGGATTTCGCCGGAGAAATGCCCCGATCATGCGATCGAGGTCGCCAAGCGTGTTGGGATGCCCCTCCGCATCGCCGCAAAGGTCGACGCAGCAGACCAGGCCTATTTCAAGCAGAAGATCGAGCGACTGCTCGACCATCCGTTGGTCGAATACGTCGGCGAGATCAACGACGCCGAAAAAAACGATTTTCTCGGCGAAGCAGCCGCACTCCTTTGCCCTTACGACTGGCCTGAACCGTTCGGACTCGTGTTGATTGAAGCCATGGCGTGCGGGACACCGGTATTAGCCTATCGGCAGGGATCCATTCCCGAGATCATCGATCATGGCGTCACAGGCTACACCTGCGACAACATCGCTGAAATGGCTCAAGCCGTTGCGGGACTTCCGCTCATTGACCGAAAACGATGCCGCGAAGTTTTCGAGAAGCGCTTTACCGTCGAGCGAATGGCGAAGGACTATCTCACTATCTATGAGTCGATGGTGGCCGCTCCTCTTCGGCCCAGGCTCCTGGGGCGCTCTGCGAGCCATGCGCGTGGCGGCGCCGTACACACGTTGGCCCCACAAACAGACGTGGCCTAACTGAGAGTGCTGAGTCTCTTTCGAGAGACTCAGCACTCCACGAGTCGTCATTCGTTAGCGGGATAATGCGGGTTCGACAGGAACGATTTGGGCCATGCTGACTGCCTGCCGTACCATTTGGCTGGCGTAACCCCACTCATTGTCGTACCAACTCATCACCTTCACGAGATCGCCATCGACGACCTGTGTCATCTCACGGTCGATGATCGACGCCCGCGGGTCCTGGATGATGTCGGAAGA
>DASTJX010000176.1:0-4898 GCA_035716265.1 Nitrospira sp. | reverse complement strand
TACGATGCCCCATGCTTTGATCAACAGCGATGGTCAACTGGAAATCTTCTGCAAGGAAACAAGCGCGAGTTCGCTGCTCAAGGTAGGCCGAGAGGAGCCCGTCAAGCTTTCGTAGGAGCCGTCCTCAACGGTCTAGAGCGCGGCGAGGACGATTCGTAGCAATCCAGAAATATCTTCAGTATCAGCGGCGGGCGTGACCCGGTTGCTCACGCGAGTGTAGCCCGCTTCGAGCGCAATCAAGGTGGTCCATTTGGCCGACTGCTGCACGTCCCAGGCTACCATGCCCTTACCTCCCACATTCTCATTGTCGATCTGTCCGTCGTTCGAACGGCAATTGGCATAGTTGCCGATGGCGCTGACCAGGAGTCGACGGCTTTGTTTATAGTGGAGCGCGAGCGAAGCGGAAGGGCCGTCGATGCGCGTGCCGGAAACGTCCTGGATTTCCTCCCGGTACCCGAGCATGGGCGAGATCGTAAACGTATTGAGCGGTCGAAACGAGGCGCTGAGCAGTTGCATGCGGACGTTGCTTTCAGTTCCGCCGCGGAGCAGGTCGCTGGCGAGAGCATAGGTGGAGCTGAGCCTCACGTTCCACCGCAGGCTCTGGTAGGCCACCGCGCCTTCGAGCGTATGACTCTGAGTACGCTGCGGGAGGATACCTGCCGGTTCGAGCGCACTGGAGAAGGAGTTCCGTCCATACGTGAGGGTCAACTCAGGCCACGATGCTCGGCTAAAGCCCATACTCATTCGCCCATACGTTTGGACCTGTCGTGGGCGTGAGGGCTCTTCTCCGACATTGTTCCACAACTGTCCCACGACGCTGCGCAGCGTGACCAGGTTCGCTCTCCATTCGCCCCACATCTCCCGACTACTTTGGTCAGGGGCATTCAAGAAGGCTTGACCGGCCTTTCTGTAGTTCAAGCCGTAGCTGAGAGCCCCTGTCATCCCGGTGATGCCAAGCCGCACCATTTGTCTCGAGGCATCGATGCGGTTGTTGCCCGGCGCCTTGTGCTCCCACCAGTTGCTTCCTCCATAACTGTTCGCGATCTCCGATTCAGTCACAAACCTTCCCTTGAGCCAGCTCATTTTAGCCACAAGTCCCTTGACTCGGGGACCCTCTGTCTCAGGTGAGAGATCGCGCAAGCGTGTGGAGGTCGGCGGAATGACTGCAAAGGTCGAGGTGACCGTCGTCTCAAAGACCTGCCCGGAGCGTTGAGCACCGCCTTTTTTCTCTTCGCTGCCCCACGTGAGTGAAGGGAGGTTGAGCGTCAGACATACCAACAGGATTGTCAGGGAACGCTTCATGTCGACCCCCGGAAGAGCGCGTGATCACTATAAATTTAGCAGTCGAAGATTAAGGTCTAAATGTCGAAAAACAGACGCGATTTGGTGTGGATTGCGTAGTTTCGAAGGGGGCGTAACGATGCGGTGAGGAACGAACAGGCTACTGGTGCTCGGTCACAGCGGCGATTGAGCGGGTCACTATGCCGACCATGCGGGTCAGCTCATCGACGGTGACGGAGAGCGGTGGCATCAAGACAACAATGTGGCCGAGCGGTCTGAGAAGAAGACCTCGCCTTCTGGCCTCCTGCGCGACTCGATGGCCGATTCTAATTTCGAGCGGAAAGGGGTGTTTTGTCGACCGGTCTTGGACCAGTTCAATTCCCACCATGAAGCCCTGCTGTCGAACCTCCCCGACATGAGGCAGCCTACGGAGGGGCTTGAGCAGTCTGGCCAGCAGCCTGATTTTGTAACGCAATTTTCCCAATGTTTTCTCTTTCCGGAACACTTGCAGATTGGCTAAGGCCACGGCGCACCCGAGCGGATTGCCGGTGTAACTATGTCCGTGAAAGAATGTTTTGAACTCTTGATACTTCCCTAAAAAGGCCCGATAGATATCCTCTGTCGTCATTGTCGCGGCAAGCGGCAGGTAGCCCCCCGTCAAGCCTTTGCTGATCGCCATGAGATCAGGGGTGACTCCTTCCTGGTGACAGGCAAACATGGCCCCGGTCCGGCCGAATCCGGTTGCGACTTCGTCGGCAATCAACAAGACCTCGTATTTCGTGCAGAGCGCTCTGATGCGTTTCAAGTATCCCGGTGGCTGCGTAATCATGCCAGCTGCCGCCTGCACGAGCGGTTCAATGATGAAGCCGGCCAACTCGCCTCGATGATCACGCAATACCTGTTCGATCGGGTCGAGGCAGGCAAACCGGCATTCCGGAAACGTCATCTTGAGCGGGCAGCGGTAGCAGTAGGGAGGTTCGACCGCTTGCGTAGGGAAGAGCAGGGGTTTGAATCGCCCATGAAACAGTTCGATGTTCCCGACGCTCACGGCTCCGATCGTGTCGCCGTGATAGGCCAGTTTTAAATGCACAAAACTGTGTTTGGGTCCTGCCTCGGGACGCGCCTGCTTCCAGTATTGGACGGCCATCTTGAGGGCGACCTCAACCGCTGTCGAACCATTGTCCGAGAAAAACACCCGTGTCAGTCCTCGCGGGGCTATCCGCACCAGTTCGCGTGCTAAGAGAATTGCGGGGGGATTCGAGAGACCAAGGAGGGTGGTGTGCGCCACCTTGCTTCGTTGGTCATTGAGGGCACGATCGAGAACCGGATGTCGATGGCCATGAAGATTGACCCAAATGGAGGAGGTGCCATCCAAATACTTGTTACCCTCGGTGTCAAAGAGATAGGACCCTCTGCCTCGTTCGATGATCACCGGCTCCTCCTGTTCCCATTCCTGCATTTGGGTAAAGGGGTGCCACAGATATCGCCGGTCCCACATACCAAGCGGGGGTGCCTGTTTTTTGCGGGTCATGCCAGTCGTTCGGCGGAAACAGTTGAGAAGGTGATGCCGGAGAACCTGGAGCCAGTGCGGGCGCGGCGCGGATTATACGAGGGGCTCTTTACTTTGACAACCCGGAGGGCAGTTACTATAATGAACCGATTTTATTGAAGAAATGAGCTACAGATTTGCAAAGCCTCATACGCAATTTCTCGATTATCGCCCATATCGATCACGGTAAATCAACCCTCGCTGACCGGTTCCTCGAAGCCACAGGCGCTGTCACGGCCCGAGAGGCCAAGGACCAGATCCTCGACGCCATGGATCTGGAGCGTGAGCGGGGAATTACCATCAAGGCGCATGCCGTGGCGATCCGCTACAAAGCCAAAGACGGGAACACCTACGCCTTGCACCTGATCGACACGCCGGGCCACGTCGATTTCACCTATGAAGTCTCCAGAAGCCTGGCGGCGTGCGAAGGGTCGCTGCTTCTCGTCGATGCAACCCAAGGAGTCCAGGCACAGACGATCGCCAACGTCAACCTGGCGATGGCCAACAACCATGTCATCATCCCGGTGATTAATAAAATCGATCTGGCCAGTGCGGATGTGGAGAACACCAAACATTCCATCTCGGAAGTGCTGATGCTGGAAGCAAGCGACGCCATCCCGATCAGTGCGAAAGAGGGCCGTGGAGTCCCCGAGGTGCTCGAAGCCATCATCGAGCGAATCCCTCCACCGTCAGGCGATCCGCAGGCACCGTTGAAGGCCCTGATCTTCGATTCCTGGTTCGACAATTACCAGGGGGTGATCGTGTTGACCCGCGTGGTGGACGGCACTGTGCGTCCGGGGATGAAAATTAAAGTCATGTCGAACGGCCGGACCTTTGAGGTCATGGAAGTGGGTCACTTCACGCCCAAGCGGATCAAGAAAGTGGAATTGCTGACGGGAGAAGTCGGCTATCTCTGCGCGAACATGAAGGAGGTGGCCGATGTGAAAATCGGCGACACCATTACCGACGCCGTCCAGCCGACTGCCGAGCCGTTTCCCGGCTACAAGGATGTCAAGCCACTGGTCTTCTGCGGCCTGTATTCCACGGATACGTCCAAATACGAGGACTTGCGCGATGCGCTCATCAAACTGCGGCTCAACGATTCGTCGTTTGTCTATGAGCCCGAAACCTCGTTGGCCCTCGGGTTCGGGTTCCGCTGCGGCTTCCTCGGTCTCTTGCACATGGAGATCATCCAGGAGCGACTCGAGCGGGAGTACGGCCTGACCTTGATCACGACGGCTCCCACTGTCGTGTACCGTGTGACGACCACCAAGGGCGAGGTCCTGGAAATCGACAATCCGGCCGAGTTGCCGCCCCTCACCAGCATCGAGCGGTTTGAAGAACCGTTCATCCTGGCGACGGTGATCACGCCGGAGCGCTACATGGGAGCCATTCTTCAGTTGTGCCAGGAGCGCCGTGGGACGCAACGCAGCATCCATTTTCTCGATCCCACGCGCGTCTTGATCAGCTACGAAATGCCCTTGAACGAAGTCATCTTGGATTTTTACGACAAGCTGAAGTCTCGCACGCAAGGTTATGCGTCCCTGGACTATGAGTTGCTTGGCTATCGGGAATCGGATCTGGTCAAGCTCGACATTCTCTTAAACGGAGAGGCGGTTGACGCGCTCTCTTTTATTACACACAAAGAGCGCTCGTATCCGCGGGGGCGTCAGCTGGCTGAGAAGATGAAGGAGCTGATCCCCCGGCAAATGTTCGAAATCGCGATACAAGCGGCGATCGGCAACAAGGTCATTGCACGTGAGACGATCGGCGCGATGAAAAAAAACGTCACGGCAAAGTGTTATGGCGGTGACATTACGCGCAAGCGCAAACTGCTCGAAAAACAAAAAGAAGGAAAGAAACGGATGAAAGCCGTCGGCAGCGTTGAAGTTCCGCAGGAAGCCTTCCTCGCGATCTTGAAAGTCGGTGAAGAATGAGCGTCGATCCGAACCTTCCGAGCTCCGACGAGCTCGCGTCCCGTGCACCGGACGCCACGACAGGAGTAGAGGTGTCAACCAGCGTGCAGCCCGTCCGCAAGTCCGTCTTCCGCGAATACGCGGAAGCCATC